>NZ_JBNNWS010000015.1:0-155627 GCF_050281185.1 Heyndrickxia sp. NPDC080065
GGTCAGCATACATCCAAAAAGGTAAAAAAGTAAGAAAAATATCAAAAGGGGTTCGGAATGTGACCATTTCGAACCCCTTTTGTCTACAATCTGAACCGACAATGTTTTTATTGTCGGTTTTATTTTGTAGTGTTTTTCAGAAAGTTTAAAACTGGCTCAAAAGGCTGATTCAATTTTGATTCAAAATAACTAGCGAATGGACAACCAAGTTTATTAATTCGTTCAAGAACAGTATCCAAGGTAAAGTGCTCAGGATTAAGTTCTTCATTTACTTCATCCCAGAATAAAGGGGTAGCTACTAATGCATCATCATGTCCGCGCATGGAATATGGAGCTATGATTGTTTTTCCTTCAGCATGCTGGACAAAGTCAACATAGAGCCTTCCTTTTCTATGTTTTTTTAGTCTTTCAATGGTGAACAACTCAGGTCGCTCTGTTACAAGGTAATTTGCAATAAACTCTGTGAATAGACGAGTATCCTTCCAATTGTACCTTTTGTCAGGTAAGGGGATGTACACCTGAAGTCCTTTGTTTCCCGATGTTTTAACAAAAGTGGTTAAATTTAATTGATCAAATATTTTTTTCATCATTAAACTGGCTGTGACGGCTAAATGGAATTCCTTCCGTGTTGGTGGATCTAAATCAAAGACAATTTCACTAACGTATGGGTTATCGTTTGTATGAAATGGGATATGGTATTCAATAGCCAGTTGATTTGCTAACCACATCAAAGTTTGTAAATCATTACAAACAATATAATTTATCCCATCTTCCTGGTGTGTAGTGATATAGTCAGGAGCATAATCTGGACAATTTTTCTGATAAAAAGGCTCGCCAAATACTCCGTGTGGATATCGGATAACGGTTAAAGATCGATTTTGTAGAAATGGAAGGATGAATGGCGAAGCATCCCTCATATAGCGAATATAATCTAGCTTTGAAATAGGAGTTTTTCTCCATAATGGTTTATCAGGGTGTGTAATGTTTATCTCCTTTGGAACATTAGCTTCATTTAACAGAAATAGTTCATACGTACATGCCTCTGGTGTTAAATCGAAACGGAACTCATGAAAATGTGGTTCTCTAAGCTGCTGCTCGTACCATTCTAAGTAATTGATATCTACACAAATCGAAGGATGAATTTGTAACACTCCATTTTCCTTTGCTATAGCATTTGCTTTAATTACTTGATTTAAAGCTTTTTTTTGCTCGGGATCCATACTGAATATAAATACACCTAATGGAAAAAGTATATCTTCCTTATACACCGCTACATGATAATAACCATTTGAAGTGTCATATCCAGTAATAAAACATGAAGCTCTTTTCCAATTCTTGATTTTTATCCATGTTTCAGTACGTTTTCCTTCCTCCCATTTACTTTCGTTTATTTTCGCTACTACACCTTCTCCATCATTCTGGGCCACTTGTTTCCAAATTTTATCAAATTTCTTTTCGTAGGGTACGAATTGTACAAGTTTTGAGCAACCAATAGAGGGGTGTAAAGGTAATTCTAAGGAATCAAACATATCTTTAAGTTGTTGTTTTCTTCTATTAAAAGGATGCTGGGTTAAGGATGTTCCGTTTAATGTTAATATATCAAAAACTAAGTAACGACATGGTCTAATACTTACATGTCTTTGGATTCGATCCATCGATTTCATTCTGCCCCTAATCTGTAATTGACCAAAATTTGCTTTCCCGTCGTTTTCAAGTAAGACTAGTTCACCATCTAATTTTAACGGCAGAAAAGACGAAGCTTGTTTTTGAATGCTTAACAAGTAGCTTTCTATTTCTGGAAATTGTGGTAACAAGTCTTTTTCATTTCTACTCCAAAGGTGAATCTTATTTTGATCCCATTCCAATATGGCTCGAAAACCATCATACTTTATTTCGTATAACCAATTTCCTGTAGTCGGTGCATGTGATTTTAAAGTAGGGAGCATCGGTTTCATAACATATCACCACATTACATTTTTTATTACTATACCCTATTTATCCTTGCTATATTTCCAAAACTTTTTAAGTATCAAATCCACCGAAGGTATCAAACATTATAATAAGAAGTTTTTTAGAAAGGATGTATGAAAATGCACACAATTTGGAAGGGAAGTATAAGCTTCGGCTTAGTGAATATTCCGATAAAATTACATGCAGCAACAGAAGATAAGGATATTAAGCTTCGTTCACTTCATAAAAAATGTCATACACCGATAAAATATGAAAAAATTTGTCCTGTTTGTGAAACAGAATTGTCTATGGATGACATAGTTAAGGGATATGAAATTGCAAAAGGAAAGTTTGTTATCTTGGAAGAGACTGAGCTAGAGGAATTAAAAAAAGCGACCGAAGAAAAGGCAGTTGAAATTATTGATTTTATTAAGATGGAAGAAATTGATCCGATCTATTATAACCGAAGCTACTATATGTCTCCAAATGAAGGGGGGATAAAAGCCTATGGTTTACTTAGAAAAGCCTTAATCGAATCGAAAAAGTCTGGTTTAGCTAAAATCGTTATGCGATCAAAAGAACAATTAGCCGTTATTAGAGTATTTGAAAATACATTATTAATGGAGACGATTCATTTTCCAGATGAAGTAAGGAATGTCGCTGATGTTCCCAATGTCCCTGCTGAAGACCAAGTTTCTAAAAAAGAAATTGAAACTGCTATCCTATTGATTGATCAACTTACTACAACCTTTGAACCTGAAAAATATACAGACGAATATCGTTCAAAATTAATGGAATTAATTGAGTCGAAGCGTACAGGAAAAGAAATGGTTACCGCTAAGGAAAAGGAACCCGCGGCCAATGTTACTGATTTAATGGCAGCACTCCAAGCTTCTATTGATAAAACAAAACCGAAGGAGGTAAAGAAATCTCCTGCTAAACGAAAAAAAGCGACGACGAAAAAAGCACTATAAGTAAGGAAAAAGGCAGTTCAAAAAAGAATTGTCTTTTTCATGCACCAGGAAATTATAAAATATTCGCACTGTGGTAACTTTATGAAGAGCGAGGTTTACGTCTAGCTCCAGCGCCTATCGGCTAGCAGATTTCTCCGTCTCCTCCCTACGATAAGTCAACATCGGCTCGTGAACTACCTCACCGTGTTTCCTTTATCTCAGTCGAAGACTACGAAATCCGTACGCCGATGAGCAAGGCGTTTACGCTTTTGTTCTTATATGTGCTACGATTGAAGAGTTATCAGGAGGTTAGGAAGAATATGAAAACTCGTGCTATATGGTTAGGTGCTATTGAAATTATTTTATTAGGGATTTTTATATGGGGATTTTTTGCAATTGCAACCAGCTTTAATGGACCAGAAATTCACAAGTTTGATTATAATATTATTTCAATAGTACAAAGTAATATTTCAGATCGACTTACATCTATCATGTTGTTTATTACATTTTTTGGTTCTGTCAAAGGTGTGGCAATAATAACTGCCCTTGTAATTATTGCCCTTTTTATTACGAGGCATCGTTTATTAAGTTTATTTTTGATGGTAACAATTGGACTTGGTGCAGGTGTGTTTAATAAGATTTTAAAACTATATTTTAAAAGGGAACGACCAGATATTCAGCCTATTATTCAAGAACATGGCTATAGCTTTCCTAGTGGACATTCAATGGGGTCGATGATTTTATATGGTTCCTTGGCCTTTATCCTTTTTAAAGTATTCAACCATACATGGGCTAAAATAGTTGGAGCTATCTTTGGAATAGTCATGATTTTTGCAATTGGAATTAGCCGTATTTATCTTGGGGTTCACTATCCAAGTGATGTGGTAGGAGGTTATATCGCAGGTGCTTTTTGGTTATTAATCTGTATAATAACCTTTTCGTTTGTTGAAAAATGGAAGAAAAAAGGACTTAAGTCTTGATTTTATTTTTATCAATGCCTAGTTTTTATGGAATATTTCAGATAAAACTAGGCTATTGTCCATTTTAGCCCAAAACCAAAAAAATAAATTCCAAATTACCCAATCATGAATATGATGCTAGGGAAGTTTCTATAAGGGAGGTATGACTATATGAGTGGAGGAATAGGATACGGAGGCGGGTTTGCTTTTATCGTTGTCTTGTTTATTCTATTAATTATTGTTGGTGCAGCATATTTAGGTGGTGGGGGATACGGTCCAGGTTATGGTTATGGATACGGTTGTTGTTAATAATAAAAAGGCACCTTCTCTTGGGTGCCTTTTTCAAAAAGGTAAGAAAGTATTCATAAGTTACAAAGCGGAATTTTCCTTATTTATCTTGATTTTATTTGTTAATTGCTTTACAATTAAATTGAACTCAGATTAGGAGTGAATAGTTTGAAGCAAAGATTCTTTTCCACTGTATGTTTTGTTTTTCAATTCATACTGGCGCGGTCTAGGAGCCGTAAGGACGGAAGAGAGGAAGGGCTTTCGTTGTTTTGAAGTAAATGTTTTTACTGATTAATTTACCTATCAATCATCATTTTTATGGTTTCAAATATGGAGTTATTAGATTCACATGTTATAAAGAGTACCTACTTTTTTTGTGTGGATACTCTTTATAATATGTGAATTTTTATTTACTGCGTAAATATGAGTAACATATTAAAAAATTTTTGGAGGTTGTCTATTCATGACACAAGGTACAGTAAAATGGTTCAACAGTGAAAAAGGATTTGGCTTCATCGAAGTTGAAGGTGGAAACGATGTATTTGTACACTTCAGCGCGATTTCTGGCGAAGGTTACAAAACATTAGAAGAAGGTCAACGTGTAGAATTCAATATTGTTGAAGGTCAACGCGGACCACAAGCTGACAACGTTGTAAAACTATAATTTACAAAAAACTGCCTAAGGGCAGTTTTTTGTTTGCGAAATAAAACACATTAATCTTTTTTATTTTCAGATCCGACCTCAGATCTCGACCTTTGAAAGGTTGCATCAAATTTCCTACATCCCTCTATACCTCAAAAAAAAATCATCAATATTTGACAAATTTATGTACTTTCATCTTCTAGAGAATAACTATGTTATAATAGCTAATCATGCACATTTAGTATATGAGTTAAAGTAGAATTTGTCGATTTATATATAATTTAATCGATTTTTTTTTGTAGTTCTGATAGGCTGTTTTCGATAAAAATACTTGATTTATTTTATGAAAGTATTAAAATGATTGAGTACCAATTACCGAGGTAGACAATATTTACAAAAAAAATTAAAGTCACCTTTGAGTCATCATTATGACCAATAGGAGGTTAAACAATGGAAAAAATAAAATCTAATATTTATAGTTTGTTAAATAAAAAGTTTTCATTATTTTATTTAGTCGTTGTACTTTTTTGGATAAAATCATACGCTGTATATCAAGTAGAATTTAATCTAGATATAAAAAATAGCATGCAGGCGTTTTTGCTGTTCTTTAATCCGATTAGTTCAGCATTATTCTTTTTTGGTTTTGCTTTGTTCTTTAAAGGGCGTGCTCGTTCTATAGCAATGATTGTTATTGATGTAGTACTTTCAATCCTTTTATATGCAAATGTTTGTTACTATCGCTTTTTTAATAACTTTATTACCATTCCGGTTCTTTTTCAAACAAAGAATTTTGGATCATTAGGCGGTAGTGCAACGGCATTGATGAAGCCTTATGATGTACTTTATTTCTTAGATATAATTATCATCGTTGGATTGATTCTATTTAAAGTAGTTAAATCACAAGCAGAAAGAATGAATCGTCGTTCTATTTTTGCAGTGTTTGCGGGAGCAATTGCATTTTTTATTATTAACCTAGGATTAGCAGAGGCTGATCGCCCAGAACTATTAACTCGTACATTTGACAATACCTATATTGTTAAATATCTTGGAATATATAATCATACAATTTACGATGCGATCCAAACAACTAAATCTTCAGCGCAGCGTGCATTTGCTGATAGCAGTGATGTCGTTGATGTTGAAAACTATGCGAAGGCAAATCATGCAGACCCAAATAAAAAATATTTTGGTGCTGCAAAAGGAAGAAACGTTATCTTTGTTTCATTGGAGTCATTTCAGAATTTCCTAATTAATTATAAGCTTGATGGGCAAGAAGTGACACCATTCTTAAATAAATTAACTAATGATAAAAATACATTTTATTTCGATAACTTTTTCCATCAAACAGGACAAGGAAAAACTTCGGATGCTGAATTTATGATGGAAAATTCATTATTCCCTTTACCAAAAGGTGCTGTATTTACTACAAAGGCTCTTAATACTTTCCAAGCCGCACCAGCCATTCTAGGGCAAAAAGGATATACATCTGCAGTTTTCCATGGTAACGTTAAATCATTCTGGAACCGAGATGAAATGTATAAGTCTTTAGGCTATGATAAGTTCTTTGATGCTAATTATTATGACATGAGTCCCGAAAATACAATTAACTACGGTATGGAAGATAAACCATATTTCAAGGAATCGATGCCTTATCTTGAAAAACTTCCACAACCTTTTTATACAAAATTTATAACGTTATCAAACCATTTTCCATTTGAATTAAATAATGATCCGAACTTCCCTAAAGGAGATTTTGGAGATAAAATCGTCGATAATTATTTTCAAACAGCTCATTATTTAGATCAAGCAATGGAGCAGTTCTTCAATGATTTAAAAGCTTCTGGATTATACGATAACTCGATTATTATTATGTATGGTGACCATTACGGCCTATCTGAAAATCATAATAAAGCAATGGCAAAGGTAATGGGGGTAGATGAAATTACACCTTATATTAATGCCCAATTGCAAAGAGTTCCATTATTTATCCATGTACCTGGTGTAAAAGGTCATATTGATCACACTTATGGCGGTGAAGTGGATGTTCGTCCTACTCTAATGCATTTACTTGGTATAGATACAAAAGATTACATTCAATTTGGAACAGACTTATTGTCTAAAGAACATCGTGAAATCGTACCATTCCGTAATGGTGATTATGTTTCAAAAGATTATACTCAAATTAGCGGAGAATGTTATAAAAATCCTACAGGTGAAAAAGCCGATAATAAGTCATGCCAAGAAACTGATAAAGTAGTTAAAACTGAACTAGAATTATCAGATAAAGTGGTCTATGATGACTTACTACGTTTCTATACACCAAAAGGATTTACACCGGTCAATCGTTCAGATTATGATTATACGAAAAATCAAGCCACCGATGAAACAACAAATACAGACAATCATAATTAAGCTGAAATCCTCTCATTTATGAGAGGATTTTTTTTGTGTCTAGCGCAAGCAGCCGGCCACTCGGGGATATTTACTTGTCAGGGCTGATCAAGGCGCTTGCGCTTTTCGTATTAACCATACATAAATTAAAGCTTATATCGAACAATAACAGGAGATTGGAGGGAGGGATTTTAGTGAGTAAGGTGAAAAGAGGAGGAAGTGAAAATAATTTAAAATGGTGGCAATTATCTGTTATTGGTGTAGGATGTATTATTGGTACTGGTTTTTTTCTGGGGACGAGTATTGGAATTAAGCTTGCTGGTCCTTCCTATGTCTTTTCACTTGTAACCGCATCAATTGCTACTTACTTTGTATATGAGGCACTAGCAAAAATGACAATTAATGAACCACTAGAGGGTTCGTTCCGATCCTATGCTAAGAAAGCATATGGGAAATGGGCGGGTTTTTGCAGCGGTTGGGTGTATTGGTGTGCAGAAATGTTAATTATGGGTAGTCAAATGACTGCATTATCTATATTTTCGAGATTCTGGTTTCCTCAAGTACCACTTTGGTTATTTGCTGCTGGGTATGCAGTTTTAGGCATTTTAGTAGTCATCATTGGTACAAAAGGTTTTGACCGTTTAGAGAGTTTATTTGCCGTTGTGAAGTTTGCAGCCATACTTATGTTTATCATCATCGCACTCATTTCTTTGTTTGGCTTAATAGATAAAGGAAATAATCATAATCCTCCCAATACAATAAATGAAATTTTTCCTCATAAGGTATTTGGATTGTGGTCATCATTAATTTTTGCCTTTTATGCATTTGGTGGAATTGAAATAATGGGGATTATGTCTACTCGGCTGCAAAATAAAATGGATGCAACAAAATCGGGAAAAGTGATGTTATTATTAATAGTCATTATATATGTAATTTCTGTTGGTTTAGCTGTCTCAATGGATTCATGGCAAGCATTTAATTCAAGTAAAAGTCCTTTTGTGACTGCTTTAGATGATCATCATTTACCTTTCTATCCTCATGTTTTTAACGGTGCCTTAATTATAGCTGGATTTTCCACCATGGTTGCTTCGCTCTTTGGAGTAACAACTATGTTAGCGATACTAGCTAAAGATCATGATGCTCCATCCATTTTTGCTAAGGAAAATGTCACTAGAAAGAACCAAAGACAGCGTCCGCCTTTACCTGCTCTTGGGCTTTCTATTTTTGGTCTTGTAGTATCAATCATATTTTCCCTAATAATGCCTGATAAAATATATGAGTATATTACGACAGCTGCGGGATTAATGTTAATATACAATTGGTTATTCATATTAATCACTTCTAATAAATTATTAAAGTTAACATTTTTTTCTCAAATAAAGAGATACATTGGAATCGTAATAATCGTTATTGCCATTACTGGAACCTTGGTAAAAGATGCGAGCAGACCAGGTTTTTTTATCAGTTTATTATTTTTAGCTGTGATAGGTTTAGCGGTATGGAAGAGGAATCATTTTTGGCAAAAACATAACAAATAATTATAAATGGAAGTTGATTTAGAATAAAATTTTCATGGCTTCCAAGCCAAAATAAACCCCAAAACCAATTAGAGAAAGTCCTGAAAGTATAGAAATAGAAACTAAAAATTTAGTATTCAATATTTTTCGAAAGGTACTTGAAACAGCAGCCATCGAAATATCCCAAATGAAGAGTCCAATAAAAATAGCACCACTGTATAACAACAGTTGATCCGTTTCCACAGATTGCATTGCTTTTGCTAAAACAGATCCATAGATACCTAGCCAAAAAAGAATGGTTATTGGATTAGAAATGGACAAAAGAAAACCAGAGGAAAAAGATTTTCGTAGCGATTCGCTTTTTCTAAGTGGATCATTCGTTATTTTTTTGACTGATAGGAAACTTTCTATTCCAGTATATGTTAAAACAAAACAACCGAATAAATATAGAAAAGATTTAATAAACGATGTTTCAAGAAAATGCACAAGCCCAAAATAGACACACATCATATAAAAAACGTCTGCAACCATTGATCCTAATCCAACTAGCCATGCATGGAGAAACCCATTTTTAATTCCTTTATCTATTTGTGCTGCGTTTATTGGACCTAGTGGGGCTGCTAAGGATATTCCTAAAAAGATATAACTGAAGAAAATAGTCATGTTCGCTTATCCTCCCAAAAATAGAACTTATATATTCTATTCAAGGGATTATGCTTGTACAACAAAAAAATCCATAAAAATTACAAAAAAAAGAGGATGCTTTATTTTGCAGCCTCTTCTAATATAGATATTATTCATTCTTTTTTTCGTTAGGGGGAGATATTTCTTCAGATGTTTCCATTGCATAGTTTATGACGGACATTCCTCGTTTGCTTTTTTGTTCATGAGGATAAAACACTTTATACATGTAAATGTGTACAAAGTACTCACAAAAAGAGAAAGCAAGAGCACCAAATATAGAAGCCCAAAAAAGTGCAAGATAATTATCATCTACATTTCCATAAAAATTAAGCGACCAAATTAATAGGAATGCTACTCCATAATCTGTTGAGGTAGCTATAATATTATTGGAACGGGGTAAAATGAACTTATCTCCAATATATGTTATAACACCAATAATGATTGTTATTAAAACAATACTTTGTAAAGACAATCCATAAATTAAGCCTAATACTACAAAAAAGGCAGCAAAAGAAGCAATAAATTTTATCGCTAATGCGGTAAGTGTTTTCATTGTTTTAACTCCTTTGGTTTTTACATTTTGTATTATTTTTTTATAAAACAAGTTTGATTATTCATTTTGAAAAAATTAATATCATAAGTCATATTTATTAAAGGCATTGCTAAACAAAGTTGTTGTTTCTGGCAAAGTACTGTAGGGTATGCGTTAAGCTAGTTATACTCTGTATAGAAATCGCTTCACGCATACCCTACAGGTAATTTTAACAACAATAATCATTAACAAAGCCGTAATAAAAAAATAGATAGAGGATCTTGTCCTCTATCTATTGGTCATACATATATCAGTTTAAAAAGGTTAATTAATTCGATTCATCCTGTTTTTCGGTTATTTTGTATTTTAAATAATTATAATTTTTTGTAGGGATTGTTTTAATAACGGTACCATTCCTATCCTTGTATACTTCATACTCCCGATAGGTTTCAATCACATAGCCATCCTCTTTTTTTGAGTCGATAAATTTGTATTCAAATATAGGATTTACACCTTCTTCAGTTGTTTCCTCTTGTTCATCATTAAATACTGGAATTGATGTATGTACATTACTTAGATCATTTTCAGTTTTTCCATTTAAATAGGCAAGGAAAATCAACGTGCATATTATAAAAATAGCTGCTAACGATTTTTTTTTACGTTTCAAAGTAAACCCACTCCTTAAAATCTTAAATAAAGGTTTAAGTAAAAAATGAATTATGCCTTAACACTAAATATGCTTGTCTTGAATGATATATGCAAAATTGTGTTAGGCTTTCATAAAAAACAATCGTTTTGTAAAATACTTAAGTTAAGAATATTTTGTTCAAAATTCAATTTCATTTGTATTTTTTACACAGGCAAACCATTGATTCTGAATTTCGTTGTGATGGTCAATTATTTGTGAAGCTTTAAGTATCCTTGTATCATATGTACTATGTCCGTCTTTAACGAGGATTACATCATATCCTAGGCTATATGCTCTGCGGCAAGTTGCATCCACACATACTTCAGTTTGGATTCCAGTTATGATTATTTGTTTCACCCCACGGATATCTAATTCTTGATGAAGATTTGTTTCATGGAATGAATCCGCATGATTTTTTTCGATAATGATGTCTTTTTCAGTAGGAATTATATCAGGGTGGATTTCCCACCCGGAAGTTCCGCGTTCAAGAGGTTTTCCGGGTTTATCGTTAAACATCATGAAAATAATAGGAGCTTGGACCATCTGTGCTCTTGAAATAAGTACTTGAATGTTCTTTAGTAATTCATTTCTCCTATATAAAGGTTCGGCTTCCCGGAAAGAACCTAATTGTACATCAATGATTAACAAGGCAGTATTCCTTCCTTTCATAAAAATTACCTCCACTTTCAATCTATTTGCATCAGAATTTAGTTTGTGAAATGAGGAATTAATTATCCAAAAACAATTTTATTTTCCTAATATTAGTAGGGGTATATAATAGAATTGGTCTAAAGTGGATTGTTACATAATTGAAACTTTATGTAAAATTCAATCATAATTTTTCTTTATGTAGTTTTTTATGGAAATATTTATGAATTGGATAAAATTCCCTTATGTTAATTTAATTGTTTAATAGCAAAGGGGCATGTATTCTAATAAAATATTACCAACTTTTGGTTAATGAATAGAAATATTACAGATGGTAGCCTATTAGTAGATAAAAAAGCAGACTAATAGGAGGTAATTATGAAAAAAATGTTTAAACGGATAGCATTAGCTCTTGTTGCTTCTATTTCACTATTAGGTATTGCTACACAGTCTATGGCAGCAAGTAATACGTATACAGTAAAATCAGGAGATACGTATTGGAATCTAGCAAGTAAATATGGTGTGACAATTTCTGAATTAAAAAAAGCAAATAATAAACAAGACAATGTACTAAAAGTAGGACAAAACCTAGTAATCCCAAATTCTTTTATTTCAGAAGCAGATAAAGATCTGATGGCACGTTTGGTTTTTGCTGAGGCAAAAGGAGAACCATATGCTGGGAAAGTTGCCGTAGCAACGGTAGTTCTAAACAGATTAAGTAATCAAGAATTTCCTAATACCATTAGTGGTATTATTAACCAAGTTGAGTCAGGTCATTATGCCTTCACTCCGGTACAGAACGGCTCAATAAAAACACCGGCAGATTCAGCATCTAAAAA
This sequence comes from Heyndrickxia sp. NPDC080065, assembly GCF_050281185.1. Taxonomy (NCBI): domain Bacteria; kingdom Bacillati; phylum Bacillota; class Bacilli; order Caryophanales; family Bacillaceae; genus Heyndrickxia; species Heyndrickxia sp. NPDC080065. Next base: position 12,093 of record NZ_JBNNWS010000015.1, read on the forward strand.
AGCTGTTAATGAAGCATTAGCCTTAAGAGGACAAGGGAATGGATCCATCTATTTCTACAACCCAAAAACAGCTAAAAGTAAATGGGTTTTTTCACGTACAGTCATAACAAAAATCGGGAATCATGTTTTTGCAAAATAATCCTTATAAAAAGTCTTTCCTATAAGTGACGGACACTTATGGGAAAGCCTTTTTAATTACTTAAAGTACCTTTAAAAGGACTAAAAGCTATTGAATGAAGTTTTAATCTATAAATTTTTAATGTAAAAGTGTTGACTTCTAGTTTGGTTGTAACTATAATAGTTACATCAAGAGGACGAAATGATGAAAATATGTATTCTTTTTGCTATATTTTTGCATATTCTTTTTCTCTTGAGACCTATTAATAAGTATATGTTACAAAGTAAATGTGTAAGAATAACTATGCATTCTAAAATAGAGAAAGCATATTTTTTTACACAAGATGTAACTACGATAGTTACAATGATATTAATACGAAATGTGAGGGAAAATATAATGACTGTAAAAATTAAAGCTTATTCGGATTTCATATGTCCTTTTTGTTTTTTAGGAAAAGGTCCTTTAGATGAAATTGTGAAGGAGAAAGATGTAGAAGTAGAATGGATGCCATTTGAATTACGTCCAAGCCCATATTCTAAAATTGATCCATGGAAAGAACCCGACAAGTTAAGATCATGGGATTCCTTTATTCTACCTACTGCGAAAAAACTAGGGGTAGATATGCGTTTACCACATGTCTCTCCTCATCCATATACACATTTGGCCTTTGAAGGATATCAATTCGCAAAGGAACATGGAAAAGGAAATGAGTTTCATCATCGAGTATTTACTGCCTTCTTTCAAGAGGAACAAAATATCGAGGATGTAGAAGTATTAACAAAATTAGCGGGCGAAGTAGGACTTTTTAAGGATGATTTTAAAGATGCTTTAGTATCACGAAAATATCGCGAAGCCCATCAAAATGCATTAAAACATGCTTATGAAGAAGCGCAAATTATGGCTGTCCCAACGTTTATTATTGGTGATGAAGTGATTCAAGGTTTGGCCAGCAAAGAAAGGCTAGCCCAAGTCATTGACAAAGAATTAAAAAAAAAGAAAACAAATGAGTTCGATGGCATGCAATGTGATATGAATGGGTATTGCTAATACACTTTGAAAGGAATATTTTTATATTCCTTTTTTTAATAAAATTTTTTAAAATCGACAAATACCAAGTGAAAAAATTGGTTTTTGTCATTTTTTATTTTAATAAAAAATAATTCAGCAAATATTGTTAAATCTATAGTAAAGGATTTGTAAAAAGGAGAGAAAAACATGCCATTTGCACAATGTGGAAATAGGAATATTTTTTATGACGATTTAGGAAAAGGTCCAGCTATTTTATTTGCTCACCCTCCAGGGATGGGAAGAAAAACTTTTTTAAAGCAACTCCCTCTACAATCATCATTTCGTTTACTGATTCCAGATTTTTCAGGGCATGGGGAGAGCCTTTCTCCTGATGGTAATATGACAGTTTCTACCTATATTGAAGAAATTGAAGCCATACGCAATGCTGCAGGAGAAAATGAATTATTCCTTTTTGGCTATTCATCGGGCGGAATTATTGTACAAGAATATGCAATTTTGTACCCAAAGAACGTTAAAGGTGTGATATTATCAGGTGGGTACCCAAAAGTTCAATCAGACGTTTTCAAAGTAGAACATCAAATTGGGATCAATATGGTCGTGTTTGTTCCTACATTATTAGCCAAATTATTATCCATAAGTCATTTTAATGTAAAATCATTGCAATTAGAATTATATGAGCACATTATTAAATCCAATCGACATATTTGGAGGCAGTTTTATATTGAATCTTTGCATTTTGACTGTATAGATCGATTAATATCTTTAAATGCTCCACTCATGCTTTTATACGGTTCAAAGTCTGATTATGTCAATAACAATGTTAAACTATATCGAAAGATTATTGATACTGAAATCCATTTTATTAGAGGAGCAGGCCATCAATTGCCAACGAGAAAATACAATCAGGTAAACGAATTAATTAGTTGTTTTATTAAAAAAACTGTTAATTTAACATAATTTTATTATGTAAACTAGATGAATGGAAAAGTGTTAGAAAAAAATTACGAGACAATCACGACTACAGAATTTATATTTTTATTGGAACTATGTTTGGTAAAGGAGTTAAAAAAATGAATGACTCTCGGTTTAAAATTGCTCATAAGGAAGCGTGGATTGGAGTAGGACTTGCAGTTATTCACTTTCTCTGGTGGTTTTGTTTTGCTTATGGCTATGGTAGTGAAAAGGTAGAAGAATATACATACATATTTGGTTTACCTGAATGGTTTTTTTATAGTTGTGTCCTTGGTTTTGTTGTCATAGTCATTTTAGTATTTATTGCAGTCAAGTGTTTTTTTAAGGAAGTGCCTTTTGAGGAAGAGGAAAGACAATGAATATACAAGTTATTATTCCTCTTTTATTATTTTTAATCTTATTTTTTATTGTTGGTCTTTGGGCATCACGGTATACTCATAGCTCTAATTCTTTTATTCAAGAATATTTCTTAGGCAGCCGGCAAATGGGCGGCTTTATTTTGGCAATGACAATGGTGGCTACATACGGAAGCGGAAGCAGTTTCATTGGTGGACCAGGTGCAGCATATAATTATGGATTGGCTTGGGTGCTTTTATCCATGACACAAGTGGTAACAGGTTATTTTGTATTAATGGTTCTAGGTAAAAAATTTGCTATTATTGCTCGTAAATATAACGCTATTACATTAATTGACTTTTTAAAGGAAAGATATCAATCGCATTGGGTTACTATTATTGCGGCTATAAGTATAATTATCTTTTTATTTTCATCCATGATTGCACAATGGGTTGGCGGTGCGAGATTAATGGAATCTATTTTGGGGGTATCCTATACAACGGCTTTATTTATATTTGCCGTCTCTGTTCTTATCTATGTCATTATCGGTGGGTTTAGAGCAGTTGCTATTACAGACACTATTCAAGGTATAGTTATGCTAGGGGGTACATTAATTCTTTTGATTGCTACCATCGTTGCTGGAGGTGGGATGGAGAATATTATGAATGAATTAAAACACCAGAATCCCTATTTACTAAGTCCTTATGGAGCAGATCGATCATTAACTCCAATTTATATTTCAAGCTTTTGGATACTTGTAGGGGTCGGTGTTGTTGGTTTACCACAGATTGCTGTAAGGGCGATGTCATATAAAAATGCTAAGGCTATGCATCAAGCTATTTTAATCGGTACAATTGTAATTGGCGTGATTATGTTTGGAATGCATTTAATTGGTGTTTTTGCACATGCAATCGTCCCAGGAATAGAAAATGTTGATACAGTTATGCCGATTATTACTATGAAGGTTTTACCACCATGGGCTGCGGGAATCGTATTAGCTGCACCGATGGCAGCAATAATGTCAACGGTTAACTCGGTGCTAATCCTTGTTTCATCTGCAGTTGTTAAGGATTTATATATAGGATATGTTGACAGGGATGCGAATATTGAAAAAGTGAAAAAAATAAGTTTTTGGACAACTACTATTATTGGAATTGCAGTTTTACTTTTTGCTATTCATCCACCTGATCTCCTTATTTGGTTAAATCTATTTTCGTTTGGGGGATTGGAAGCAGTCTTTATTTGGCCGATTGTAATGGGGCTATATTGGAAAAATGGGAATAAATATGGTGCATTTTCCTCTATGATTATTGGTATGGGATCTTACATTTTTTTAGATCGTTTTCACCCTAATGCATTTGGCATGCATACAGTGGTTTTACCAATATTACTTTCTTTCTTTGTATTTATTTTCGTGTCCTTGTTAACAAAAAGAAAAGCCATCCATTTACAATAGTGGGTGGCTATTTTTATCCAAAATTTATTTTATACAGTTGTGTGGGAAGGGTTCTTTTCTGTTTCATTTTCATTACTTGGCCTAACTGCTAAAAATGCCAGGATTGCTCCAATAAGGCTAAGAAAAGCAAGAATAATAAACAGAAATGTTGAATTACTTTTCATATAATAGGCCATTACAGGAGGACCTGCAGCAACCCCGATGAAACGCATAGAACTGTAAAATGCGGTCACCGTTCCTCGAATGTTTTTCTCAATTGTTTGGGTAATAATTGCATCTAGGCATGGAAGACTAGCTCCGATACCAAGTCCACAAATAAGAAATACAATGAGGAGAAACATAAATTGATCAGAAAAGCTGACTGCAACAACTGCAATTCCAGTTAAAATAATGCTTGAGAAGATAATCCATTTCATCAAGACCAAATTTTCTTTAATAACTTTCCCAGCAATATAAGAAGCAAGGCAGAGTGCTGCTAGAGGAACAGCTAGAATAAATCCTTTTTTGACGCCATGATAATGGTACTGATCTTCAAGAGTACTTGAGAGATAGAAAAGTACTGCAAATAAAATAAACATGAGGATAGCTCCGATCGCAAAAACAGCTAGGAGCCATCTACTATGTTCTTTAAATACTTCTCGTGTGTTATGGAGAAAATCCTTAAACTTCAGTCCTGCTTTATCATTATTTGGTTTTTTTACTAGGAAAATAATAGATAATAAGGAAATTAAGCAAAAAACAGGGATAGATAGAAAAGGCAAAAACCAAATAAATCCCGCAAGAAAGCTTCCAAGAATAGGACTGATAACTTTTCCTAAAGTATTCGATGTTTCTATTATTCCTAATGTGGTACTTACATCTTTTTCACGTTGAAACATGTCACCTACAAGTGGAAGCACAATTGGCAATCCTCCTGCAGCACCAATACCTTGCAATATTCGTCCAATTAAAATAACAGAAAAAGGATCCTTTAATTGCCATGCGGCCCATCCAGAAATGATTCCTCCAATTCCAGAAATAATTAGTGAAGGAATAATCACTATTTTTCTTCCATAGCGATCAGAAAGAAAACCAGCTATAGGGATTAAAAAAATTGCTACAATTGAATAAACCGTTATAATATAACTAGATTGTACCTTTGAAATATCTAGTTTTTTTTCTAACAACGGCAGAATAGGAATGAGCATAGAATTCCCAAGAGTCATGATTAAGGGAATTGAAGAAATAGATACAATTGCCCAACGTTTTTCATGAATTTCATTATGATGAAGATTCAATGCATTGTTTTTAGCCATGATCATTAATATTTCCTTTCGTTGTTATCTAGAACTGTTTTCACACATATTGCTGCTTTTTAGTCAATGTATAATCCTAATATTATTTGCTTGCTTGATTCTACTTTTTGCAGTGTCTTTTCGATATAGATCAATAAATATTAGCAAAGAACTTATATACATAATATCTACTCATTTCTTTTTTTTATTTCATGATTTTTTTGAAAACAGGAGGAAATATGAAAATAATTAGTTTAAATATCGGACAACCACAGGTTTCTATATATAAAAACAAAGAGTATGTTACAGGAATTGGTAAATCGTCAAAAAATGAAGTAATGTTATTTAAAGACCGTTTTGAAGGAGATGGGGTTGCTAATCCCACATTCCATGGAGGTCCTGATCGTGCAGTATGCTTTTACCCATTTGAACATTATGAACAATGGGAAAAAGAATTTAATACCCAACTATCTATCCCAGCTTTTGGAGAAAATTTAACGATAGAAGGAATGTTAGAGAAGGATGTTTGCATAGGAGATATAATTCAAATAGGTGACGCAGTCGTTCAGATATCACAAGGGAGAATTCCATGTTCAACGATCTCAAAGTTTAATGGAATTGATTTATTTTTAAAAAGGACGATTGATACATGCTATAGCGGATATTTTGCCAGAGTCTTAAAAGAGGGAATTATTAGGGAAAACTCTGAGATTATTTTAATAGATCGTCACCCAATGGCGGTAAGTGTTTTTGAATCAATGTTTACTTATTTTCATCAGAATAGCATTGAATCAATTCAAAAAGTCGTACAAATCCCTGAGTTAGCACCAGCGATGAAAGAAAAGCTTGAAAAAAAGATAACAAAGTTAAAAAATAATATAAATAGTAAATAAAGAAAATAATTAAATGATTCAATCTTAATAAAAATGATGTAAAAAAATATTTTTCAACTAATCATGATACACCACTTAAACAAAAATTATATAACAAATCGATTTCAAATAATGGGTGGGAGACCACTCATTTATTTTTTAAAAATATAAAATTCTAATAATTTTTTATAAAATCTATTTTCAAAAAAGATAAAAGAATGTAGAATATTTAGAAATAAAGAAAATTTTATATTATTCGAAAGGGCTAGTTTGTTTATTTAAGAGATTTTCTTCAACTAAGTTAAGTCAAATGCGAGAGAGGAGCGAATAAATGAAGAGTCCGGTCCTGGAAATTAAAGCCTTAAGTACCTCCTTTTCATCAGATGAGGGCTCTATCCCTGTTGTTAATGATATTGATTTTCAAGTATATCCTCAAGAGGTTTTAGGGATAGTCGGTGAGTCAGGGTGTGGGAAAAGTGTCACATCCCTATCCATTATGGGTCTTATCCCAACTTCAAACGGGAAAGTGGAAGGGGAAATTCTTTTCAATGGTGAAAATTTAGCGAAAGCAACAGAAAAAAGGATGAGAAGTATTCGCGGGAATGACATTGCAATGATTTTTCAAGAGCCAATGACGAGTTTAAATCCAGTTTTTACTATCGGTGAGCAATTAATTGAAGCCATTAAAATTCATTGGAAGTGGCCTAAGAAAAAAGCAAAAGAACATGCCATTGGGATGTTGAAAAAAGTCGGTCTTCCTCGTGCAGAAGAATTAATTAATGAATACCCACATCAATTATCAGGTGGTATGAGACAGCGTGTAATGATCGCGATGGCACTTGCTTGTGAACCAAAGCTATTAATCGCAGACGAACCCACGACAGCTTTAGATGTTACGATACAAGCCCAAATATTAGACTTAATGAAGAATTTAAATAAAGCAACAAACACAGCTATTATTATGATCACACATGATTTAGGTGTAGTAGCTGAAATGTGTCAAAGAATCATTGTCATGTATAGCGGAAAGATTGTTGAAGAAGCAGATGTACGTACTATTTTCAAACAACCAAAACATCCGTATACGATTGGCTTAATTCAGTCTGTTCCAGATATGAGGCAAAAAAAGGAGAAATTATTCTCAATTCCAGGAAATGTACCAAAACCAGGTTCAGTTGAAACAGGTTGTCATTTTGCTCCTCGTTGTTCACATGTCCACGGTCGATGTTATAGTGATACACCTCAATTAACTGTAATGGAAAACGGGCAAAAGGTTAGATGCTGGCTATACGAGGATGGGAAGGATGTCGTCATAAATGAATGAACCTCTATTGAAAATTGAACATTTAAAAAAGAACTTCCCAATTCGAGGTGGAGTGTTTGGAAAAAAAGTAGGTGAAGTAAAAGCTGTTGATGATGTATCATTTTCGATACATAAAGGAGAAACACTTGGACTTGTAGGTGAAAGTGGATGTGGAAAATCGACTACAGGTCGGATGCTGTTACGACTTCTTGAACCTAGTGATGGAAAAATTATCTTTGAAGGAAAAGATATTACAAAACTTTCTAAACAAGAAATAAGAAAGATCCGCAGCCAGATGCAAATGATTTTTCAAGACCCATATGCATCATTGAATCCAAGACATACAATTGAAAGAATTTTGGAGGAGCCTTTAATTGTACATGGGGTAAAAGATAAAACAGTACGTAAAAAAAAGGTTCGTGAATTATTAGAGATTGTAGGTTTAAATAGTTATCACGCCAATCGCTATCCACACCAATTTAGCGGCGGTCAGAGGCAGCGGATTGGTATTGCAAGAGCTTTAAGTCTAAATCCAAAGCTTATCATTGCAGACGAGCCTGTTTCTGCTTTAGATGTCTCCATTCAGGCACAAGTTTTAAATTTATTAAAGGATCTGCAAAAAAATTTTGATTTAACTTATTTATTTATTGCACATGACTTAGGTGTTGTCAGGCACATAAGCGATCGAGTTGGAGTTATGTATCTCGGAAGATTAGTAGAATTAGCTGAAAGCGAGGAGCTTTACCAAAATCCTAAGCATCCGTATACACAAGCACTACTTTCGGCAGTACCAATCGCTGATGTTGACTATATAAAAGAAAGAATTGTATTACAAGGGGATGTACCAAGCCCAGCGAATCCCCCTAAAGGCTGTTCCTTTCATACGAGATGTCCTTTAGCTATGGAGAAATGTTCCATTGAAAAACCATTATTTAATGAAGTAGAAACAGGTCACTTTGTAGCATGTCATCTACATGGATGATTTTGCATATAAATTTAAAGGCATGGTGTAATTAATTTATAACACTAACAAAAAAATGGGGGGAAAAAGATGAAGAAAAAGTTGATGGGATTAATCATTTGTATCCTAGTACTTTCACTTGCCTTAATGGGATGTGGATCATCCAAATCAAATGGTGAGAAGGGTAAAGATGGAAACAAAGAAAAATCAGGTGGGGTTTTAGTATATGCACGTGGAGGAGATGCTACAAGGCTTGATCCTGCTTCTGTTACTGATGGTGAATCACTGATTGTTACTGAGCAAATATTTGATAATCTAGTAACTTATAAAAAAGAAAACACAGAAATTGAGCCTGGTTTGGCAAAATCTTGGGAGGTTTCACCTGATGGTTTGACTTACACCTTTAAACTTGAGGAAGGTGTGAAATTTCACGACGGAACAGACTTTAATGCTGAAGCTGTTGTAAAAAACTTTGATAGATGGGCAAATGGAAATGTAGAAAAGTTCCCATATTACCAATCACAATTTGGAGGGTTTAAGGGAGAAAAGTCTGCAGTTATTAAAGAAGTAAAAGCATTAGATACAAATACTGTTCAATTTACATTATTCCGACCACAAGCACCATTCTTGAAAAATTTAGCAATGTCACCTTTTGGAATTTCTAGTCCAACTGCCATCGACAAATATGGTGATAAATATATCGAAAATCCAGTAGGTACAGGTCCATTTAAATTCCAAGAATGGAAAAGAAATGATTCAATCACGGTTGTGAAAAATGATAAATATTGGAAAAAAGGATTACCAAAGCTTGATAAAGTTATTTTAAAGGTAATTAAGGATAACTCTGCAAGACTAAATGCCTTAATAAAAGGTGAAGTAGATTTAATGGATGGTTTAAATCCAAGTGATATTGAAAAGGTTAAATCCAATTCAAATCTTCAAATTTTTGAAAGACCATCTATGAATGTTGGTTATCTTGGATTCAATGTAACAAAAAAACCGTTTGATAATGTTAAGGTACGACAAGCACTTAGCCATGCCGTCAATAAAGAAGCATTAATAAAAAATTTCTATGAAGGCACTGCACAGCCAGCCAAAAATCCTATGCCACCTTCAGTAAGTGGTTATAATGATGATATCCAAGATTATGATTATGATTTAGACAAAGCGAAAAAACTTCTGGCGGAAGCGGGTTATAAGGATGGATTCAGCGTTGATTTTTGGACAATGCCAGTTGTTCGCCCATATATGCCTAACGGCCAAAAAGTAGCAGAAGCAATTCAAGCAGATTTCGAAAAAATTGGAGTAAAAACAAAGATTGTCACTATGGAATGGGGAACATATTTAGAAAAGTTAGCTAAAGGTGAGGCTCCAATGTACATCGTAGGATGGACCGGTGACAATGGGGATGCAGATAACTTCTTATATGCTTTACTTGACAAAGATGCGATTGGTTCGAATAACAATTCCCAATATTCAAACGATGAGCTTCATAGTCTATTAATTCAAGCACAAACAGAAACAGACGAAGCAAAACGTAATGAATTATATAAACAAGCTCAAGTAGTTATCCATAATGATGCACCTTGGGTTCCTCTTGCTCACTCAGTACCGCAGCTAGCGGGTAAGAGCAATATTAAGGGATTCTTCCCTCATCCAACTGGATCTCAAAGCTTTGCTGATATAACAGTAAATTAATATCCAAGGGGAGTGTTTACTCCCCTTTTTCTTTAGAAAAGTAGAAACACATAATGAAGGGGTGGAGAATGTATATGGTTGCCTATACTATTCGACGTTTACTATTACTTATACCTGTTCTTCTTGGGATGGTAATCATTGTTTTTTCATTAATTCACGCCATACCTGGAGACCCAGCAAGGGCTATTTTAGGACAACTCGCAACGAAAGAAGCGATTGCTGACCTAACAAAGCAATTAGGACTTGATAAACCACTCTTTGTTCAGTTTTTTGACTATATTAAAGATTTATTAACTGGAAATTTAGGGACTTCTTTAAAAACTCTAGCCCCCATAAATAATGAAATTTGGCCTTATTTTGGAGCAACCGTTGAATTAGCTGTTGTAGCTATGATTATTGCGATTATAGTTGGTGTGAATGCGGGAATTATCTCAGCGTGGTTTCAAAACTCATGGTTTGACTATGTTGTGATGCTGATTGCACTTATAGGGGTGTCCATGCCAATTTTTTGGCTAGGTTTAATGGAACAATATGTATTTTCCATTCATTTAGACTTATTGCCGACTACTGGACGTGATGATATTCGTAATCCAGTTGAATCAATTACCAATCTATATTTAATTGATACTTTATTACAAGGAAGATTCGATCAGTTTATAGAAGTGATCAAACATCTCATTCTCCCAAGTGTCGCTTTAGCCACCATCCCGATGGCGATTATTGCTCGTATTACAAGGTCTAGTATGCTTGAGGTCATGCGTTCTGATTACATTCGAACTGCACGGGCAAAAGGGATGAGAATGTTTTGGGTTGTGTACAAGCATTCATTAAAAAATGCCTTTATCCCTGTTCTTACCATTATTGGACTGCAAACAGGTTTATTATTAGGTGGAGCGATTCTAACTGAAACGATTTTCGGCTGGCCTGGAATGGGAACATACATCTACGAAGCTATTGAGTTCCGAGACTACCCTGTTATCCAGTCTGGTATTCTCATACTTGCACTTATTTTTGTACTTATAAACTTAATTGTGGATTTACTATATGCAGCAATTGATCCACGAATTAAATATTGATAAGGAGGTTCATCAATGTCAGAACTTTCAACAAATGTATCTCAAACAACAACGGTTGAAGAGCCATTGATATCTCCGTGGAAAGAGGGGTGGAAGAGTTTTAAGAAAAATAAAGCAGCATTGTTTGGTCTGGGATTAGTCATTTTCTTCATTCTAATCGCCATTTTTGCTGATTTTATTGCCCCTTATGGTTTTAAAGACCAGCAATTAGGAGACAAGCACCTTCCTCCTTCAGCTAAACATTGGTTTGGAACTGATGATTTTGGTCGGGATATTCTAAGCAGGGTCATTTACGGAGCAAGGATCTCTTTATCAGTGGGTTTCTTTTCTGTAGTAGGTTCTGCTATAGTTGGTTCTATCTTAGGTATTGTTGCGGGTTTCTATGGTCGCCTAGTAGATGGGATTATTTCTCGAATTTTCGACATTTTATTAGCGTTTCCTAGTATTTTACTTGCAATAGCAATCGTAGCGATGCTTGGGCCATCACTCCAAAATGCTTTAATTGCAATTGCTATTATTAATATTCCAACTTTTGGGCGTTTAGTTCGGTCAAGAGTTTTATCAGTAAAAGAAGAAGAGTATATTACTGCTGCAAAAGCAATTGGTATGGGGGATGGTCGGATTTTATTCCACCATGTATTACCGAACAGTATGGCTCCAATTATTGTTCAAGGGTCATTAGCAATAGCTACTGCAATTATTGAAGCCGCAGCTCTTGGATTCTTAGGACTAGGTGCAGTGGCACCAGCACCTGAATGGGGAAAAATGCTTTCTGATTCTAAAGATTTTATTATACAAGCACCATGGACAGTGTTTTTTCCGGGTATTGCCATCATGTTAACAGTACTAGGATTTAATCTGATGGGCGACGGTCTTCGAGATGCACTAGATCCTCGCATGAAAAACTAACAAAAAGAACTGTGGGAGATTTCCCACAGTTCTTTTGATCGATTAGGAAATTATAAAATATACGTACAGTGGATAACTTTAGCGAGGTTTACGTCTAGCTCCTGCGCCTATCGGCTAGCGGAATTGTTTTAAAATAATTCTAGTTTACATGGTGGAGAAGGGAATATTCTTCAAATAAGATTTCTCATGAAATTCTAATGTTTCTTTCATGATTTTTTAGGATTTTCAATGTAGTATAGGATGGGTTAAAAGGACATGCCGCATAGTTGTTACCCGTAGCTATCGTCGGCCATTTTTATTTACTCATTATAAAGTTCCTTCTTTAAAGCCGGCCGAGTGCCGGTTATTTTTTTATATATTTTTATTCGTGAGGAGAGGTGGACTAATTTGTAGACTGGAGGATAAAGAAAATGGCTAGCTCACTGATTTCATTGAATATGACCTCTTAAATATGAGCTTTGTATGCTTTGAAGAGTTTTTTTATCAGAGACTTAACATATTTTAATCATATTTTCATTTATGATGATTATAGTAAAATATAAAGGAGGCGTATATAAAATGATGTGGATCCGATTTATTCCAATTGTTTTTTTTAGTGCGACAGCCGTTAGTCTATTTGCCTTCCAGTCAGTCGAAATTGGCCATGCAGTATGGGATTTAATTTTTTCTAAATCTCAGATAAAATAAGTATATTAATCGGAATTTGTATTTTGGAGCAGGTGTTAATGTGAAGCGAGTTTTAATAATTGAAGATGAAAAAAATTTAGCACGATTTATTGAACTAGAGCTTAAATATGAAGGATATGAAGTAAAGGTTTCTTATGATGGAAGAGAAGGGCTGCAAACAGCACTTCAGGAAGATTGGGATGTAATCTTACTTGATTTGATGCTTCCGAGTTTAAATGGGTTGGAAGTTTGTCGTAGACTACGTCAAGAAAAAGAAACACCCATTATCATGATAACCGCACGCGACAGTGTGATGGATCGCGTTTCCGGATTGGATCATGGAGCAGATGATTATATTGTTAAGCCGTTTGCGATTGAAGAACTGCTAGCAAGGCTAAGATCTGTTTTTCGAAGGATTGAAATTCATGAACCGAAATCACAGCTTACTACTTATACATTTAAAGACTTATTTGTCGAAAAAGAAAGCAGAATTGTAAAAAAAGGTGAAAAAATTATTGATGTGACGAAGAGAGAGTATGATTTGCTTTTAACATTACTGGAGAATAAAAATATTGTTTTGACCCGGGAAGTCTTATTGAATAAGGTTTGGGGCTATGAAACAGAAGTAGAAACAAATGTCGTGGATGTATATATTCGATATTTAAGAAATAAAATAGATACTCCTGGTGAAGATAGCTTCATTCAAACTGTCCGTGGAACAGGGTATGTGATGCGGGAATGAAGTATTTAAAAAACTGGTATCAAAAGTCTTCTTTAAAGGTTAAATGGTCCGTAGTAACCAGTGCGGCCATTTTTTTCACTTTTTTTCTATTTAGTTTAGTCCAATACAATGTGATTAATAAATGGATGCTGAATCAAGAAAAAAATAATATTTTTCAAGCATTGGACGAAACAATTCTATTTGTAAAACAAGGTGGTTATCGGGCTGATAATATAGATTTGGTAAATCGATTTATTGAAAAAGATCTTACTATTCGTATTCTAGATCAATACGGAAACCAAGAAGTGTTAACTCCAGATGAAAATTCGCCAAAATATTTTATTCCATTTCAACCTGTTCATAAAAAAACGGTGGCTTTGTTTGAAACGAATGGCAAAAAATTGTATTTAGGTCGCGCCCCTGTTCATACTAGCGGATTTGATGGATATGTCGAAGTGATTCAACCTTTGACACGTTATCATCAAATGATGGACCTTTTATTTTTGATTATGACGATTTTTGGAAGTGTTGCTCTATTACTGAGTGGTTTTTTTGGCTTTTTAATGGCCAAAAGCTTTTTAAAGCCGCTACAGAATCTTTCTTCCACCATGAAAAAAATACGCAAAAAAGGGTTTCATGAAAGAATGGAACCAAGCAACTCGAAGGATGAAATGGCTGAATTAACTCATATCTTTAATGATATGATGGATCAAATCGAGGATTCCTTTAACCAACAAAAACGCTTTATTGAAGATGCATCACATGAGCTTCGGACTCCTGTGCAGATTATGGAAGGTCATTTAAATTTATTAAACCGATGGGGAAAGAATGATCCAAATATTTTGGATGAATCCCTACACGCTTCCATTCAGGAGCTAGATCGTATGAAAAAATTAGTCCAAGAGCTTTTGGATTTGTCTAGAGCAGAACAGCAAGAAAGTAAAAGCTATGAACAAAGAACTATTTTATTAAAAACATTAAATCAAGTGATTAAAAATTTTGAAATGATCCATGAAAAATTTACATTTAATCTCCATACAAATAAATTAAACAATACGATAGTTTGTATAAGTGCAAATCATCTTGAGCAAATTTTAATTATTCTTTTAGATAATGCTGTGAAATACTCTGATCAAAGCAGGGAAGTTGATATTTTTGTTGAAGAGGAAGCAGGCTCAATAAAAATCACTGTAAAAGATTATGGTGTTGGCATCCCTAAAGAGGACTTATCAAAAATTTTCCATCGTTTCTACCGTGTAGATAAAGCAAGAAGCAGGGCAAAAGGTGGGAACGGCTTAGGATTAGCTATCGCAAAGCAGATTGTGGAGGGATATTCAGGTGAGATATATGCTATGAGTAAGGTTGGGGAGGGAACTAGTATTACGTTTACCTTACCCGTGAACGAAAACCGATGAAAAAATATCGGTTTTCTTTTTTTGCAATAGATTACAACTTTTCCGTAACATCCACCTCTGTATATTGCATATCTACATTTTTGTTCATTTTTATTTCTAATATTTCATCTTTATATTGTGCTAATGTTCCCTTCTTCTTTATCAAACTGGGTAAAGTGATCACATGCCTCTGTCCTTGTTCTGGAATGTTTTCGATAATTGCTTGATTCGATGTATGGAATATTTTCACCTGCTTTAACCAAGATTCATCTTTGATCGGAATTCTTACATAGATATCATCAAATGTTTCAAAAACACTTACATCAAAGCTGGTAGAAGTTGATGGTTGTTTTTGATTTTCAGTAGTTGATTGAGTTTGTTGTTGTGTCTCTGTCGATGTTTGATTTTGTTGTGTTTGATCTCCATTTTGAAACATTGATGTTGCACGACCCATCATCTCCTGCGGGTTAAATCCCCCTTGCCATTCCCCTCCAGGTACAAACTGAGAGATCATATTTTGTACCATTTTTTCTATATCCTGAGGATTCATCTGCTTCATTAAGTTATTCTTATTGTTAAAAGGAAACATATTAAAAGGAAACATAAGGTTGTTACCTCCCGAACTTCAACACTATATATTAATGTATGCAATGTTTCGCCCAATGTTATTAAAGGACGAAATATGAACTAATTCCTTTGAAATATTTCTTACTAAAAAAATAAAAGAAATAAGTAAAAACAATTGATTTAATTTTCATAAGGAGTATTATGAAAGTTGAAAATGGACATTTATAAAAAGAATGATTAATTTTAGGGGGATTTGGTTGATAAAGGGAATAATGAGCATTAAGTATTAACCAGAATATTTCACTTTAAAAAAGTCTTTTTTTCGAATGAATAAACATTCATTTTTATTTAAAAAAAATTGTTTTTTATCCTTTATCTTATTACTTTACAGTGATAGAATTGTGTCTGTAAGCGTTATGGCTTATTTAGAACATTTTATTACATATATGTATTTTATAAAAAATTATTAGGCTTAATAGCTGGAGGTTTTTCGAGATGAAACAACAAGCATCAAAAGGCTTTTGGGAGAGCTTTTCTGGCCCGAACCTTGGTTATGTGATGGAAGTTTACGAAAATTTTGTAAACGATCCAGAAAGTGTTGATCCTGAAATGAGAATCCTTTTCGAAGAATGGGGCGCACCATCTGTATCCGAAAAAGGCTTAACTACCCATGGACAGGCGGATATATCCTTTCAATTACCTACTAATCCAACTGTGTTTAGTAAAATTGTTGCCGCTGTAAAATTAGCGGATAATATTCGTACTTATGGGCATTTAGCAGCTGATATTAATCCATTAAACGATCGTAAAAAGGACACTCGCAGAATCGAATTTTCAGAATTTGATTTAACTGAGGAAGACTTAAAAAATATTCCAGCATCTTTTATTTGTCCAGATGCACCTGCTTCAGTGAAAAATGGATTGGATGCAATTAATCATTTGAAATCGGTTTATACAAAAAAGCTTGCATTTGAGTTTTATCAAGTACATGATTTAGAAGAAAAAAATTGGTTACAACGTACTGTTGAGTCCGGTGCATTTCTTCCGGAATTAAAAAAGGAACAAAAAATTGCTGTTTTAAAACGTCTTTCTGAAGTAGAAGGATTTGAAAAATTTATTCATCGTACATTTGTTGGGCAAAAACGCTTTTCCATAGAAGGATTAGATACTTTAGTTCCACTAATAGATCAAATAATAAGTTCTTCAGTCCAAAGTGGTGCGAGAACTGTTAATATAGGAATGGCTCATAGAGGCCGTTTAAATGTGCTAGCTCATGTTCTTGAAAAGCCGTATGAACTGATATTTGCTGAATTCCAGCATGCACCGAATAAAGATTTAATACCACATGAAGGATCAATTGGAATTACATATGGATGGACTGGTGATGTTAAATATCACCTTGGTGCAGATCGTCGTGTTAAAGATGAGAGCACTGCAAGTACTCGAATTGTTTTAGCAAACAATCCGAGCCACCTTGAGGTTGCAAGTCCAATTGTAGAAGGTTATACAAGGGCAGCTCAAGAGCAGCGAAATGTAAACGGTTATCCTAGTCAAGATCAAGATAGTTCTTATGCTATATTGGTTCATGGTGATGCTGCGTTTGCAGGACAAGGAATTGTTGCCGAAACGTTAAATATGAGCGGATTGAAAGGTTATAATACAGGCGGATCAATCCATATCATTTCAAATAATATGATTGGCTTTACAACAGAAAGCTATGACTCTCGTTCAACACATTATGCTTCTGATACAGCAAAGGGCTTTGAAATACCAATTATTCATGTGAATGCTGACGATCCTGAAGCAGTGTTAGCTGCAGCGACACTAGCATATGAATATCGCAAAAAATTCCATAAAGACTTTTTAATTGATTTAATCGGATATCGTAGATTTGGTCATAATGAAATGGATGAACCGATGGTAACGAATCCATTGATGTACCAAATCGTTCATAAGCACCCGACTGTTCGTGAAATATATGCTGAAAAATTAATGAATGAAGGAAGTATATCAAAAGAGGAAGTTGCATCAATTGATCAGGTGATTCAAGGTAAACTGCAAGCAGCATTTGATAAAGTCCCTAAAAAAGAGGAAGACCCAGATACTGTGATGAATCCGCCTGAAATTGTAGCTAAAGGATTTCCAAAAGTTGAAACAGCTGTTAGCAATCAGGAAATTAAGGCTATTAATTCAGAACTTTTAAATTGGCCGGATGAATTCCATGCATTTAAAAAATTAGCTAAAATTTTAAAACGACGTGAGAATGTATTTGATGGGGAAGGTAAGATTGATTGGGCACATGCTGAAACACTTGCTTTTGCGACCATTATTAAAGATGGTACACCTATTCGTTTTACAGGACAGGATTCACAAAGGGGAACATTCGCACAACGGAATCTCGTGTTGCATGATGAAAAAACAGGTGAAGAATATATTCCACTTCATCATGTGAAGGATGCGAATTCATCATTTGTAGTTTACAACAGCCCACTAACAGAAGCGGCAGTTGTAGGTTATGAATATGGATACAATGTATTTGCTCCAGAAACACTAGTCATTTGGGAAGCGCAATTTGGTGACTTTGCAAATATGGCACAAGTAATGTTCGACCAATTCATTACTGCTGGAAGAGCAAAATGGGGACAAAAATCTGGACTTGTGATGTTATTGCCACATGGTTATGAAGGTCAAGGACCGGAGCATTCAAGTGCAAGATTAGAACGTTTCTTGCAGCTTGCTGCTGAAAATAACTGGACAGTAGCAAATTTATCGACAGCAGCTCAATATTTCCATATTTTGCGTCGTCAAGCTGCGATGCTGCAAAAAGAAGAAATTCGTCCATTAGTTATTGTGACACCAAAAAGTTTACTTCGTCACCCATTGGCATCGGTTGATGGAATTGAATTAACAGAAAGTGAATTCAAACCTGTTCTAGAACAAAAAGGACTTGGTAATGAACAGGATAAAGTTGAAAGAATCATCTTATGCAGCGGGAAAATTGCCATCGACTTTGAGGAACGCATTAAAGATGAACAATTAGATTGGGTTCATATATTGAGAGTAGAAGAACTTTATCCTTTCCCTAAAACAGAAATTAAAGAAATTTTAAGTAGGTATGCAAACTTAAAAGAACTTGTTTGGGTTCAAGAAGAGCCTAAAAATATGGGTGGATGGACTTTCGCAGATCCATACTTACGGGAGCTTGCTCCAAAAAGTGTAAATGTGAAATATGTAGGCCGTCCTAGACGTTCTAGCCCGTCTGAGGGAGACCCAATTGTTCATAAAAAAGAACAAAACCGTATATTAAATGAAGCCTTGACAAAATAAAAAACGATAAAGAAAAAGTAATTCATATAAAGGGAGGACAACATTGTGGCTGAAATTAAAGTTCCAGAATTAGCTGAATCTATTACTGAAGGAACCATTGCTCAATGGTTAAAACAACCAGGAGATCGTGTTGAAAAAGGAGAATACATTGTCGAATTAGAAACTGATAAAGTCAATGTAGAAGTCATCTCTGAAGAAGCAGGGGTTATCCAAGAATTAAAAGCTGAAGAAGGCGATACTGTACAAGTTGGACAAGTTATTGCTGTTGTTTCTGAAGGTGGAGAGGCAGCTCCAGCTAAAGAAGAAAAAGCGGAAGCTCCAAAACAAGAAGAAAAAGTAGAAGCAAAACCAGCACCAGCGCCTGAAGCAGATAAGAAAGATCGTCCAATTGCTTCACCTGCAGCACGTAAGCTTGCTCGTGAAAAAGGTATCGACCTAGCTGCTGTATCTACAGTGGATCCAATGGGACGTGTACGCGTTCAAGATGTTAATGCACATGGTAATCAGCCAAAACCAGAAGCGAAGCCTGCTGCACCTAAACAAGCTGCACCAGTTTCTATAGAAGACGGTAAACCAGTTGAAGTTGTTCGTATGTCCCGCCGTCGTCAAACAATTGCAAAACGTTTATTAGAAGTAAAACAAAATACTGCAATGTTAACAACATTTAATGAAATTGATATGACAGCGGTTATGGAACTTCGTAAACGTAAAAAAGACAAATTCCAAGAGGAACATGGTGGAACACGTCTTGGTTTTATGTCATTCTTTACAAAAGCTGTTGTAGCTGCATTGAAAAAATACCCAGCTGTAAACTCTGAAATTATTGGTACTGACTTAGTATTGAAAAAATACTATGATATCGGTGTAGCTGTATCTACTGAAGAAGGTCTTGTAGTTCCAGTTGTTCGTGATTGTGATCGCAAAAACTTTGCAGAAATTGAAGCTGATATCGCTGGGTTTGCAAAGAAAGCAAGAGATAATAAACTTGCATTAAGTGACCTTCAAGGTGGAACATTCACGATTACAAACGGTGGAGTATTCGGTTCATTATTCTCAACACCAATCATTAATGGTACACAAGTGGGTATCCTTGGTATGCATACGATTCAAAAACGCCCTGTTGCGGTAGGAGATAATGTAGAAATTCGACCAATGATGTACATCGCATTATCATATGATCACCGTGTAATTGATGGCAGTGAAGCAGTTGGATTCTTAGTGACTGTTAAAAAACTTCTTGAAAATCCTGAAGATTTATTACTTGAAGTTTAATATGAACTCGAAAAAGCCTTTCTCATTTTTTGAAATGAGAGGGCTTTTTTATTTGGATCAAATTATACATAGTCCAAGTAATCATATGAATAAAATTTTAATATGGAGAAATAGAAAGGGGGAATCAGGTGAGTACATTTTTAGAATCAGCAAGGTTTGAGCACTCTTTTTGGTTACAAATATTAGGAGATCATTCTAGATTTATTCTCTCATCCTTGAGTCCTAACGAGCCAAAAATGATTAAATCAGCTAATAACTTTAAAGAAATTTTTGACTTCCTCTTAGGAAAAGCGAGAAATCTGCAAAATGATAAGGAGTCGATCCTTTTAGCAAATGAGGCAGATGTACATGTAACGGCTTTAAAAGATTTAAAATTTGAAATTCTAAGACGGCATTTAAAAGGCAAAATTAGTATCCATTTATCACCTTCGTTTATAAACCATATGGTAAATGAGTTGGAAGAATACGAAAGATTATTGAAATATTTAAAAAAGGGAGAATCCCCACCGATTTATCATGAATTGCATCACCATTTACTATGGCTTCACGATGCTTATGGTCATGCAGGAGCTATCGATAATGAAATGGATGCAACAGAAATAAAAATTAAAAAATCCAGCACTCAATTTTTAAAGCAATTTGAGCAATTTTATCTAAAAGCTGTGGAATTTACGGGCTATTTACGAGCGAATGAAAGCAGTTTTCCCGCATTAAAAAGGTTTAATTCGGATGTGAAGCTAGAAATGGAAATGTTTCAAATGTTCTTAAATGAAATTTTTGAATGTGAAATTTCAAATCAAGTACTTGGCACTTTTCCTGCTTTAATGGCAGATCATATGTTTCGTGAGGAATGCTATTATTTAACTAAATTAGCTGAATCATCAAATACAAAAATTCCTGAATGTGATCCAACTAAGCCGAGAAGTGAAGATTAGTTACTTCATACTTTTTTGAATGATACTTCTTTTAGAAAAGAATTAAAAATAAAAAGTGTGCAGCCATAAAAATGATTGCACACTTTTTATTTTAAATTAATTTTTAAATGGAGTTAATCCACGCTTCATAATCTCAGATTTTAATAATTTAATCCACTCACGATCTTGACCTTTCTTTTTAGCGTCTCGATAGGCTGCCACCAACATTTCATTACTCATGATTTTCATGACAATACCTCCTAGTGGAATATATTAATTTTTCTATATTGTCTAATCATTTTAACTCTTTTCTTGATAAATGAAAAGCGTTAAGTAGAAAAAATTAAAACCATTTGAAATTTAGTTCTTAGTGCTTAGATTATCAATATATAATCTGTGTTGAAAAAGAGAATTTTATATTTGAATATTCAGAAAAACGTGATAACATGATAGTAAGAGTGTGGAATCTGCATAATACAGCATGACAGTCCTCTTTGATTACATTAAATAACATCCTTACTCAACTCTGTTGTTAATAAAGGGGGATTTTCTACAATGTCAATATTGGACGTAACAATAGGTGAATTACTAAAACAAAAGGCTAAATGCCATCCAGACCATGAAGCAGTGGTTTATGCCGATCGTAAACTACGTTGGACGTATAAAGAATTTGATGACCAATGTAAATTAGCAGCTAAAGGGTTAATGAGCCTTGGCATTCAAAAAGGGGAACATTTAGCAATTTGGGCAATAAATACTCCTGAATGGCTTACTTGTCAGTTTGCTACTGGAAAAATGGGTGCTGTTCTTGTAACTGTAAATACCAATTATCGGACATCAGAACTAGAATATTTACTGCGTCAATCTGACTCTAAAACAATTATTCTAATGGAAAGCTATCGGGATGCATCGTTTATAGAGATGCTTTATGAAATTTGCCCCGAATTAAAGGAAAGTAAAGCAGGAGCTCTTTATGCAGTAAGAGACTCCCTCAACTAAAGAATGTAATTGTCTTTGGGGAAGATAAGTATCCGGGTACATATAATTGGACTGATATACTGAAACTTGGTGCGGGAGTTACCGATGTAGACTTTGATCAAAGGTTTCATTCACTCGATCCAAATGATGTCATTAATATGCAGTACACTTCAGGGACAACTGGCTTTCCAAAAGGAGTTATGTTAACACACAATAATATTGTAAATAACGGATATAATATTGCGGGTTGTATGGAATTGACAATGAAGGACCGACTTTGTATTCCGGTTCCATTTTTTCATTGCTTTGGCTGTGTACTAGGTACTATGGCATGTGTATCTGTTGGCGCAACAATGGTTCCAATCCAAGAATTTAACCCAAAACTTGTTTTACAAACTGTTCAAGATGAAAAATGTACTGGGTTGCATGGTGTGCCAACGATGTTTATTACCGAATTAAATCAACCTGATTTCGATCAATATGATCTTTCCACTTTACGAACAGGCATTATGGCTGGATCAAACTGTCCAATTGAAGTAATGAAAGGGGTGATTAACCGTATGGGGGCAACGGAAATCACCATTGCCTATGGTCAAACTGAATCATCACCCGTTATTACCCAAACTAGAACAAACGATCCGATAGAGATACGAGTTGAAACTGTAGGTCGTGCTTTACCGAATGTTGAAGTGAAGATAGTAGATCCAATTACGAATCAGTTAATGGAAAAGGGTCAGCAAGGTGAACTATGTACAAGAGGTTATCATGTGATGAAGGGGTATTATAAAAACCAGGATGCTACAAGAGAGGCAATTGATGAGGAAGGATGGCTTCATACGGGTGATTTAGCGGTTTTGGATGAAAACGGTTATTGTCGAATTACTGGGAGATTAAAAGACATGATCATAAGAGGGGGTGAAAATATTTATCCTCGCGAAATAGAAGAATTTCTTTACTCACATCCAAAGGTATTAGATGTTCAAGTAATCGGTGTCCCTGACGAGACATTTGGAGAAGAAGTCATGGCATGGATTATTCCGAAACAAGGGGAAACGATCACATTAGAGGAAGTACATGAGTATTGTAAAGGAAAAATTTCAAGACATAAAATACCTCGTTTTGTTGAAATTACTGACAGTTATCCAATGACGGCGTCCGGAAAAATTCAAAAATATCGATTACGAGAGAAAGCTATCAATGTCGTATTGAACAAAATTTAAAAATCTTCTATCAATTTAAAGTTGCCGTATCAATATTAACAATCAAAATAAGAGCCGAATAGGCTCTTATTTTGATTGTAATGTTAATTTATATAGCTCTTTGATCAATGATATTACTTCTTTCTTACTTAAGTGACAGCCAAACACTCTTCACTTCAGTGTAATTATTTAATGCATATGAACCCATTTCTCGGCCAATACCTGATTGTTTATAGCCTCCGAATGGTGATGCTGCATCAAAGACATTGTAACAATTTACCCAAACTGTACCGGCTCGAAGGCGGTTGGCAATATAGTGTGCATTAGCTACATCACGAGTCCATAAACCTGCTGCTAATCCATAGTCACTATTATTGGCACGATTAATGACTTCATCCAAATCTTCAAATGGCAAGGCTGCAATAACCGGGCCGAAAATTTCTTCTTTTGCAATGGTCATTTCATCATTAACATCCGCAAAAATGGTAGGTTCAACAAAGTATCCTTCCTCACGAGGTTTACTACCGCCAGTAAGCAGCTCTGCACCTTCATCGAGACCTTTTTCAATGTAATTTAATACTCGTGTTTGCTGCTCATCTGAAACTAGTGGACCCATTTGGGTTTGTTGATCCAGGCCAAAGCCTTGTTTAATATTTTTTGCATGTGAAACCATGTCAGCGACAACATTATCATAATTTTTCTTTTGAATAAATACTCTTGAACCAGCACAGCAAACTTGACCTTGGTTAAACATTACACCATTTAATGCTCCCGGAATTGCTTTGCTTAAATCTGCATCAGGAAGGATAATATTTGGTGATTTTCCACCTAATTCCAAAGTAACGCGTTTTAACGTTTTTGCTGCACGTTCCATGATGGATTTTCCTACAGCTGTAGAACCAGTAAATGCAATTTTATTAACTAATGGATGATCCACTAATGGCTGGCCTGCTGTTTCTCCGAATCCAGGAACAATATTAATTACTCCAGCCGGGAAACCAGCTTCTTCTGCAAGTTCAGCTAAATAAAGAGCAGACAGTGGAGTTTGTTCTGCTGGCTTTAGAACAATAGTACAGCCAGTTGCTAAAGCTGCTCCCATTTTCCACATAGCCATTAACAGAGGGAAGTTCCAAGGAATAATTTGCCCAACTACACCTACAGCTTCATGACGTGTATAATTGAAGAAAGGTCCGCTAACCGGAATCGTTTGACCCGTAATTTTATTTGTCCACCCGGCGTAGTAACGCATATGTTCAATAGCAAGAGGGATATCTGCATTCAGCGTTTCATTAATTGGTTTTCCATTATCCAATGTTTCTAATTGTGCTAAAGCTTCTTTATTTTCTTCCATTAAATCAGCTAATTTATACATTAGTCGGCCTCTTGCAGCCGCACTCATTTTTGACCATTTTCCGTTATCAAAAGCTACACGGGCAGCTTTTACTGCACGATCAATATCTTCAGGCCCAGCTTCAAAGACGGTTGCTAAAACTTCACCAGTTGCTGGGTTTGGAGTGTCGAATGTTTTACCTGAAGCACTTTCCACGAATTCACCATTAATATAAAGCTTTTTCTTACCTTGTAAAAATTTTTCTACTTTCTCATTGATTCCTGCTAAAACTTGACTCATTAAAAAACCCTCCTTAAAAAATTCATAGTTTACTAGAGGTAATTCATGATGTTGTTGCAGAAAATACAAGCTTACATGGGAGCGCTTACAAGTTAATCCTACAAGTTTATTCATTACATTTCAATCATATTTGCTGAAAAATCAAAAATATTTTTCAGCAAATATTGATATTCATCGACAAAATAAGAAAATAATAAAACTAAATATATGTAATTCTTTTGGATAATAAAAAATACCTGCTCTATTTAGAACAGGTATTTTTGTAACTATTTTTGTTTAGAAGGTTGTTGTTCTTCCTTAGGCGGATGTGTTTGGTAAAACTTCTTGGATAAATAGGTTTGACCAATCAAGAATGCTCCACCGACTGCCCAGTAAAGAGGTAATGCTGCAGGAGCACTAAATGATACGATTAAGATCATAATTGGTGAAAGAAGACCAAATATTTTCATTTGTTTTTGTTGTTCTTCAGTCATACCGATAAGTGAAACTTTCGATTGAAAGTAATACATGATACCGGCGATAATCGCCATAGGGATATCTGCTTTCCCTAGGTTAAACCATAAAAATGAATGAGAGGCAATTTCTTGGGAACCTCGAATTGCATAATAGAATCCCATTAAAATCGGCATTTGAATAATTAGTGGCAAGCATCCCATATTCAATGGGTTTACATCATGCTTTTTATATAAGCCCATCATTTCTTGTTGTAATTTCATTTGCTCTTCTTTAGTTTTGGCCTGTTTAATTTTATTTTGAATAACCGTCATTTCTGGCTTTAATTTTTCCATTTTCTCTTTCATTATTTGTTGTTTCTTAAAAGTTCTCATCATAAATGGCATAAGAACTAAACGAATAAGAATGGTAATTAAAATAATGGCAACCCCATAATTACCGCCAAATAGCTCTGCCGTAAAATGAATTACTTTCGTAAAAGGCACTACAAAATAATCATGGAAAAACCCTGTATTACTGGAACCTTTGGAAGGATTCCCTTGACATGCTGAAAGGAAAAATACTGATCCAATCAATAAAAAAGAAAGCTGTAAAAAACGTTTCATCATATATCCTCCTAAAAATAAATTCATAAGCTTAAAGAACTACGGATAAATGATGATCCGGATCTTCATTAGGTGATTCTTTCCTTCTGACGCATTTTATAATCCATAAAATAAGTGGATGTCCAGATATTTTCAAATTATTAAACCATTGAAAAGTAGTGTTTAAACAGTTAGTAGTTTGTTCTGTATTAATGTATGAATAAGACTTAACAGTAAAATGGTTCCAAATATATGTTAGTCCAATTGACAATAAAATACTGACATAAAATGAGCAAATAACTGGATCATTTGTGAGGTTTAAAATATATTCCATTATTGTATGTTCACACACCTTAATTACTTCACTAGCTAGCATAGTATAACGTAAATGTTTCGATTTTTCAAATACTCTTTTTAGAGGAGTTCAAAAAGTCCGGGAAAAATAGCTGTCGAATTTCTTCGTCAGCTTGCCGCTCCGCTCCTCACGTATAAAAAACATATGCTCCGGTGCTCTCAGGCCACGCTCCCTCGAACTTCTCGGCTCTTTTTGTCCTCCTTTTTGAACACCTATTTGTATTATTTTATCATATGAAACCAAAAACCGTACAATTATATTAATCATACTCCAATATAACTCTTTGCAATTCTACTGGTATTGACCTAAAATACAAAGGTAGTTTTCTAATATACATTGTATTATCCAAATGATTACTGATAAATAGAAAGGGAAGCCAGTATGTTCAATAATATGTTAACAATACCTAATGAAATAAAAAATAAATTAGAATTAAGGAAAGAATTTTTTGTAAATGACTTTCAGGAAAGGATGACGAGTAAAGACGGCTATATTCCTTCTGATCATTCTATCTTATTAGATGCAACTATTGCCCTCCTTCTCGGGAAAAATATTTTATTAAAAGGACCAACTGGATCAGGAAAAACAAAACTAGCTGAAACTCTCTCGTCATTATTTGGTCAACCAATGCATAGTATCAATTGTTCTGTCGATCTTGATGCGGAAGGGCTCCTCGGCTTTAAAACTATTAAACAAGAAAATAATCAAAGTGTAATCGATTTTGTCTCAGGTCCAGTAATTAACGCAATGACTAAAGGTCATCTTTTATATATAGATGAAATAAATATGGCTAAACCGGAAACTCTTCCTATCTTAAATGGAGTGCTTGATTATCGAAGACAGATCACTAATCCATTTACTGGTGAGGTTATAAAAGCTGCAAATCATTTTGGTGTTATTGCGGCAATTAATGAGGGCTATGTCGGGACTGTACCGCTTAATGAAGCACTTAAAAATCGATTTGTTGTGATAAACGTCCCATATATTCAAGGCGAGGCATTGAAAAATGTTTTAATTAAACAGAGTCAATTAAAAGACGAAGGGCTAATTGAAAAATTTGTCGTCTTTTCAAGTGATTTAATCTCCCAGGCAGAAATGGGAAAAATAGCAGAAGAAGCGGCTTCAATAAGAGCCTTAATCGATACTTGTGATTTGGCGCTATTTTTACCACCATTAAGAGCTATTCAAAGGGGTATTATTGATAAATTAGAGGATGCACGTGAAAGAGCTGCCATTCGAAATATTGCCGAAACATTGTTTGAATAGGAGGCTTGCATTATGCAACGCTTTATCCAATTTAATGACGAAAAAGTTGATTCTATGCTATTAATGGAAATGGCTGATTTAGGCACAACATTGACAAAAAACTTAGAGTATGAGGTCGAATTCGGGGTCCATTCCTATCTTGACTTATCTGCCAAAAAAATATATGTCAGTCATTTTTGGAACCATCGATCCAAGCAGATAATAAAAAATGGTTTAAAAAGTGATGTCTTTTTACGGGCAATTGGTAATTATAAATATTCAAATTACAAAGATATTCAACAGTTTATCGAGAAAATAAAAACGAGATCTTTAAAAAGCTTTGCAAAGCAATTGTTTATGATTACCGAAGATTTAAGGATTGAGGAGTTAATCAAGCAAGAACGTCCTGGTACAAAAAATGTTTTTCGAGATCGAAAAAATGTTTACAGAAAATATTTTGAAACACAATTGAATGTTAATCTTGTAAAAAGTGTATTTACAGATGCACTCTTTAATAATATTTTTCTCCTATTAAACTCTGAATCACCTGTAGAGGATATTCCGCATTATAATGAGAAAATTGATCTGGTTGTGCCGTATATCCGGAATTCTGTCTCAAGGTTTTTCGAAACGAAGTCAACGAAAGAGACAGTAAAGATATGCATCGAAATTGTAGAAACTCTAGAAGATGTTCTTGAACAAGATATGTTAAATGAATACTTCCATCTCCCGGAAATTGAAAATGATTCAGTTGCGGAAGGTCTTACATTTAAAGATTTGAAACGTAAGGACCCCTTGCAAAACAATGATGTAATCGATAAAAAGGCAGATGGAGACGAGGAAGTAATTAATGAAGAATTGCGAACCTGGCATCGAGAAACCAGTGATTTAAGTAAAAGCTTTTTACAATTTGATTTGGATCAAGGTACCGGTACAGATTTGATTGGTGAGGGAGTTAGAGAGGGAGAAACAGGCGATCAGGCATTAGCAGTTGTACAAGGTTCTGTTCAAAAAACAAGTCAGAATGATTATTCTAGTTTAGAAGCAAAAGAACAGAGGCGAAATTCTGCACAAAACAATGACAAAGAGTATGGAAAAGAAAATAGGTCCGCATATTCCATCTTTTTAAAGCCTTCTATTCCTACTTATGATGAGGAGAAACAGTATAGGGTTCTGAAGTCTGAGATTCATTTTTATCAAAAAAAGTTAAAAAAGTTAATAGAAAAAACTCTTGAACATAAGAGAACAGCTTCTAGAAATGATTTGCAATTTGGCCGTTTAAGTAAAAAGCTTCTTCCTTTTTATACTGATAAAAATCCTAGATTATTTTATAAGAAACAAGAGCCAGCAAATGAAATTGATGCTGTTTTTTCCTTATTAGTTGATTGCTCTGCGTCAATGTATGACAAAATGGAGCAAACAAAACTTGGAATTGCCTTATTTCATGAAGCCTTGAAATCTGTTCGGGTTTCCCATGAGGTAGTAGGGTTTTGGGAAGATACGAATGATGCAACAAAGGAAAAACAGCCTAATTACTTTTATCCTGTAATTGACTATTCTTCCTCATTACAAATTCATTCTGGGCCAGAAATTATGCAACTAAGGCCTGAAGAAGATAATCGTGATGGTTATGCGATTAGATTAATGACAGATAGAATTTTATCTCGTAAAGAAAAGCAAAAATTTCTTTTAGTGTTTTCTGACGGTGAACCAGCAGCATTTGGGTATGAGCAAAATGGTATCGTTGACACCCACGAAGCAGTTTTACAAGCAAGAAAACAAGGTATTGAGGTGATCAATATCTTTTTATCCAATAGTGAGATAGAGGAAAGCCAAAAGAAAGTCCTTCACGATATATATGGAAATTTCAGTATATTAGTTTCTGATATTGAGGAATTACCTGATGTGCTATTTCCGATCTTAAAAAAATTGCTTTATAAGAGTATTTAGAAGGCTCTTTTCTAATACTTTGTTGCTATTTGTAACAAAGTAAAAATCGGCAGTAGGATTTTTACGGTTATTTTTGCACCTATACAAAAAGTATTGGATGAAGAAAAGAGCACGAAACCAATTTAATTAAGTATTGGAGCTGTATACGAAAAGCAACAATCTTAACGAAAACAGCCATTTAGTAAGAGTGAAACGGTACTTTAGTCCAGTTTGATTTCAATTTGATTACAATTTCTAAAACTAATGAAAGGGTTTAATTCAATTTGGTAGAATAGATTTTGGAGAAAATTGTAGATGGATGTGTCGAATATTGAAGAAAACTTGGATAGTCATATTAGTATTTTTTGTCACATTTAATATTTTTAATAAAGTGGAAGCATCCGAAAAACCTAAATTAACAATTGCAAGTGAGACGGCTGTGTTGGTTGATAGTAAAACAGGGAAGGTTTTGTACGAAAAAAATGCATTTCAACGAATGTATCCTGCCAGCTTAACAAAAATCGCAACTGCTATCTATGCGATAGAAAACGGGAATTTAAATGACAAAATAGAGATTGGGAAGAATGTCCAACACACTGAAGGAACAAAGGTTTATTTAGTTGAAGGGGAACAAGTTACTTTAAAGCACTTAATTCAGGGGTTGTTAATTAATTCTGGAAATGATGCGGGTGTAGCAATTGCAGAATATATGAATGGTAGTGTTTCAAAGTTTGCTGATCAATTAAATAAGTTATTAATTAATGAGGTCGGTGTTTCAGCCACAAATTTTGTCAATCCACACGGACTCTTTGATAAGGACCATTACACTACTGCATATGATTTAGCGAAGATTACAAATTATGCCATTAAAAATAAAACATTTAAAAAAATATTTGGAACGAAAGAACTTAAATGGAATGGTAAGGAGTGGAAAACCACACTTATTACACACCATTTGATGTTAAGAGGCGATTACGAATATAAAGAGGTAACAGGCGGGAAAACGGGGTATGTAGATAAATCGGGGCAAACCCTAGCTACTACAGCAGAAAATAAAAAGATTCATTTAACCGTTATTACGATGAATGCAAAAACAAAGAGAGATGCATATACTGATACGAAAAAACTTCTCGACTATGGATTTAAACATTTTGAAACTAGTTCATTACCAAAAGGGGAAACGTTTACAGTAGGGGGAAATGTCTATAAAACTCCCCGAGATATTGTTTATACGAAACCACTAAATGGTGCAGTATCAAAAGACGTTTCTAAGGACGGGATATTAAAAATTATTGATAAAAAAGGGGATTCATTAGAATCATATCAGTTATTTCCTATTCAGGTAAAGGCTACTCATGAAGATTCTGTAAAGTATGTAACGAAAGCTTCGAATGATAATAAATGGTTCTCTTTTATTATTATACTTTTAATAATATTAGGTGCTGCATCTATATTTAAAAGAATAGTATTCAAATAAAATACCTAAATTATTTAGATATGATCATTAAATTTCAATCAATGAAACAAGAGGGTGACATCGCTTCACCCTCTTAAGTTTTTCTATCGAAAAATGATAGATTGTTTATTCAATATTACAATAAATAACTGGACAATCTTCACAGCAAATCTCATCTTTTAAAAATTGTAAATCATGAATAGTGATTTTTCCTTTGTCTATTGATAAAACGCCACGTTTTTTTAAGTCACTTAATATTCGATTGACATTTTCCCGTGAAGCTCCGCAAAAGTTTCCTAGTTCTTGATTAGTCACCGGTAAATTGATTAGAATTCCATCCTGTTTTTGTTCACCATAACTATTTGACATACGAATGAGAGTTGAATATAATGCACCTTTTTTGCCATGAAGCATCAGATCGCGAAACTTTGTTTGAGTTTTTCGATATTGATCACTCAACCATTTCATCATCTCAAATGCTAAAGAACTATTTTCAAATATTTCATTTTCTAATACTTCTTTGCGAATGAAAGCAACTTCTCCATCCTCTAGCACTTTTGCTGTTAATAAATATTTTGGAGAATGAGAGAAAAGAATTGATTCTCCAACTATTTCATTACTACTACATATCCTAAAGGTCAATTCTTGTCCATCGGGAGTGATTTTACTTATTTGAATTTTACCAGATAATATAATAAAAATTCCTTCGGCTAACATGCCTTCCTGAAAAAGGTATCTTCCTTTTATTATTTTTTCTATTTTCTCTGCGTAAAGTAGTAATTCGGTCATTTGAATGGAATGTGTCGATTTCAATGTTTGTCGACTAGTCGTCATACATTCATCACCCTTATGTTGATATATGTAAATTATACCATAAATATTTAATTAAATGTTATGATGATCAGCTGGAAACTGATAGAATAAGATTTATGGAGGTGAGTTTAATGCTTAAAACTGTCCAAGATACATTAAAACGACCACTTCAAGATTTACGAATCTCTGTTACTGATCGCTGCAATTTTAGATGTGAATATTGTATGCCAGCGGAAGTTTTTGGACCCGATCATTCATTTCTTCCTAAAGATCAGGTATTAACTTTTGAAGAAATTGAAAGATTAGCTGCATTGTTTGCAGATTTAGGTGTAAAAAAAATACGTTTAACCGGGGGAGAACCGTTACTACGTCGGGATATTTCTGAATTAATTAATAAATTAATAAATATTGAAGGCATTTCAGATATCGGATTAACAACAAATGGCATTTTTCTCCCTAAACAAGCTCCAGCATTATTTACTGCCGGTTTAAGAAGGTTAAATATTAGTCTTGACGCATTAAATGACGATATATTTAAGAAAATGAATGGAAGAGGCGTTAGTTCTAAAGCTGTGTTAAAAGGGATTGATACAGCTTTACAAATGGGCTTTGATATAAAAGTAAATATGGTTGTGCAGAAAGGTATGAATGAACAAGAAATACTTCCGATGGCGAAATATTTTCGGGATATGGGGGTCACATTACGCTTCATTGAATTTATGGATGTTGGTAATTCAAATGGGTGGAACTTGGATAAGGTAGTATCGAAGAAGGAAATTTTTCAAATGCTATCGAAGGAATTTGAGCTCATTGCAGTTGACGCTTCTTATTATGGGGAAGTAGCAAAACGCTATAAGTACAAAGAAAAAGATGCGGAGATTGGTTTTATTACTTCTGTTTCCGAATCATTTTGTTCTAGCTGCACAAGAGCAAGAATATCAGCAGACGGCAAGCTATTTACATGCTTATTTGCAAGTAAGGGATATGACCTAAAATCTTATCTTCGTAATGGATCGACAGATGATACGATAAAAAATGAAATTATTTCTATTTGGAATCATCGTAGTGATCGATATTCAGATTTAAGAACAAACAAACAACTAGGAACAAAAGATAAAATCGAAATGTCATATATTGGTGGATAACGAGTTGAATGAAGAAATAAAAGGGGGATCTAAGATGGCTGGTCGGCGTAAACCTATTTGGGTAAAAGACGCAATCGAAATGGTGATGGAATGTAGAAAAAGAGGGGATACTGAGTGGGTTTCCATCGATGAATGTGATAACCGTTTTCTTGCTGAACCATTGTGTGCAGATCACGATGTCCCCCCTTTTGATCGATCTCCGTATGATGGATTTGCTATTCGTTCAGAAGATACATTCCTTGCACATTCTAATAATCCGATTCAATTAGAAGTAATAGATGAAATTGGTGCCGGTCAAGTAAGTATAATGCAAATTGACCGTTTCCAAGCCACTAGAATTATGACAGGAGCTGCAATACCTTTAGGTGCTGATTGTGTAATAATGCAAGAGCTTGTTAAAGAGGAGCACAAGGGAAACAAAAAGTTTATTACAATTAAAAGAAGAATAAAATCAGGGGATAATATCTCTTTCCAAGGGGAAGATGCTAAAAAAGATCAAGAGCTAATCGGCAAAGGGACTCTTATTAATCCTGGTGTAAAAGCTTTACTCGCTACATTTGGTTATTCTCGTGTTCCAGTAATAAGAAAACCGATCATTGGAGTTATTCCAACTGGGAGTGAATTATTGAAGGTTGATGAACCATTAGAGCCTGGAAAGATTCGGAACAGTAATGGATATATGATAGAATCTCAAATTATTCGTGCAGGAGGATCTATAAAAAAGTTCGAAAATCGTGCAGATGAAATTGAATCTCTGTATTCATCAGTGAAAACAGCAATAGAGGAATGTGACATAGTCATTACAACAGGTGGAGTATCTGTTGGCGATTTCGATTATCTATCTGAGATTTATAAGCGTTTAGGTGCTGAAGTGTTATTTAATAAAATCGCTATGAGACCAGGGAGTGTAACAACCGTTGCAAATATAAACGGAAAACTTCTTTTTGGTCTATCTGGTAATCCTTCTGCATGTTTTGTAGGCTTTGAATTATATGTTAGACCAATTATTCGTTATTGGCTTTATTCGATTAAGCCGTACTTAAGAAAAGCAAAGGCTGAATTAAAGTCGGATTTTATGAAGCCTAATCCTTTTAGTCGTTTTGTTCGCAGTAGAATGGATTATGAAAATGACAAAATAACTGTTAAACCTGTTGGACTCGATAAATCAAATGTAGTGACATCAATTGCATGGGCAAATTGTTTGATGGTTTTACCAGGTGGTACAAGAGGCTTTCAGGTAGGGGATATAGTAGATATTTTACTACTGGAGGACCAAACGGGAAGTGAAGAACCGTGGAGAGAAAAGCAAAAGTATTCCAAATTGTAGGTTTTCAAAATAGCGGTAAGACTACAATCATTCAAGAGATTATTCAATATTGGAAACAACATAATCTTGACGTAGGGACGATTAAGCATCATGGTCACGGCGGTACCCCTGATACAAACATCAGAGAAAAAGATTCAGACAAACATTTGGCAGCAGGCGCTGTTATTACGTCTGTTGAAGGTGAAGGAAAGTTATTAATACAAAAAAAATGTCGACCTTGGTCATTACAAGAAATTATTCACATATATGAATTATTTTTATTAGATCTTATTTTAGTCGAGGGATACAAGTATGAAGCATATCCAAAAGCAGTAATCATCCGAAATGAAGATGATAAAATATTATTAGAAAAACTAACAAATATTCAGGCTGTTATTTCATGGATTCCATTAAAAAACAGTTTAGAGTACCCCATTTTTTCGATAAAAAATAAAAAACTGTTTTTAGAATGGTTACTTACTAAATTAAACAAATAAATTTATAGCCCACTATTTAATATGTGATTCCCATTAATTTAATGGGAATCACAGGTAAAATCCTTGATGTTTTCTCTTATGGTAGTTTACTCTCAACTTCGTTACATACTTCATCTGCAGACATTCCAGATGCATCAATAACTGAACCCTCTATAATAATATCTTGAATGCCCATTACATTATTGTCACCACCAGTAACAACACAGCAATCGCAGCCTTGTGCATCTGTTTCATTTTTAAGTTCAACAACATCATAGCCTTTTTCTTTAAGGGCTTGTGATACATTTGTCAAAGATTGCTCCACACCTATTTTTGGCATACTACTACACCTCCTCTCGCAAATTATAGATTGCTTCATTCTAAGTTAAATTATTCCAAAAAATGATTATCTTCCATGTTTTTTACGTGAGGCATCTGCTTGGATGTCTCCAGTCTCCGTAGTGGTAGTACCTTGTCCTTTTACATTCGGATTACTTAAACCGGTTTTGGAAGGGTCTTTTTTTCGTTTTCCCATGTCATCACCTCCAATCTTATTTTCCAACATTACCAAAATAGTATGTATGATTCATTTTTAAAAAAAATCTTTCGGGTATCAAAAAAAGATGTATAATCGTTTTATACGAAGGCTTTGTTAATGAGTTGTTGACGATGAATGGCACTTTCGGCAATGCGTGAGATGATTTCTTTACATAGTAAAACTGGCTAAGCGCTTACACTAAGAAATTTATTAGATGCAACACATCGTTAAACTAAACGTAATCGAAAACGTAGGAAAGAGAGATGCATATGGCAGTAGCTGCAAAACAAAATTCACAAAATGTAGGATTAAATACGATTTATGGGGTTTTATTCACCATCAGTTTAGGACATTTTTTTAATGACTCGCTCCAAGCGGTAGTTCCAGCAATGTTTCCGATATTAGAGAAAACATTAAGTCTTTCCTATTCACAAATTGGATGGATTGCTTTTGTTGTAAATATGACATCATCAGTTATGCAGCCTGTATTTGGTTATTATTCCGATAAAAGACCATCTCCTTTCCTGCTGCCTTTAGGAATGTTTATGAGTATGATTGGACTAATTGGTTTTGGATTGTCTCCAAATTTCTATATCATTTTATGTTCAGTATTTTTTATTGGGATAGGATCGGCTGTTTTTCATCCTGAAGGCTCTAGAGTTGCATATATGGCGGCAGGAGGAAAAAGAGGGTTAGCTCAATCAATTTATCAAGTGGGTGGGAATTTTGGCCAGTCACTTGCACCAGTGTTTACTGCATTCATTTTTGTGCCATTTGGACAAAAAGGAATATTATCTTTTACACTTGTAGCTTTGATGGGAATCATTCTTTTACTATTTGTTTCAAAGTGGTACCAACAGCAAATAGCAATTGGCATTCAAAATACGAAAAAGAAAGTTTCTTCAATAGCAAGTGGGCCAATTAACCCAAAAATAAAAATGGCTATGGTTTTGCTAGTTTTTATTGTATTTGCTAGGTCATGGTACTCGGCAGGTATCACTAATTTCTATCAGTTCTATTTAATTGATGATTACGGTTTATCGATAAAACAAGCACAAATTTTTGTATTTATCTTTATGATTGCAGGCGTAATCGGAACCTTTTTAGGTGGACCATTGGCTGATAGATTTGGAAAACGTAATCTTATTTTATTCTCATTAGTAGGAGCAGCACCGTTTACACTTCTACTGCCACATGTTCCAATATATTTAGTGATTCCGATGTTTTTCTTAATTGGCTTTATTATAACATCCAGCTTCAGTGTTACAGTGGTCTATGCGCAAGAATTACTGCCGCAAAAAATTGGTATGGTTTCAGGTTTAATTGTTGGTCTTGCCTTTGGTATGGGGGCTATTGGCGCTGTTTTATATGGTAAATTAGCAGATATTTATAGTATTAAGTTCGTAATGAATTTTTGCAGCTATCTTCCATTATTAGGACTATTAACTTTCCTATTACCAAGTGATGAAAGGGTAA
This sequence comes from Heyndrickxia sp. NPDC080065, assembly GCF_050281185.1. Classification (NCBI taxonomy): domain Bacteria; kingdom Bacillati; phylum Bacillota; class Bacilli; order Caryophanales; family Bacillaceae; genus Heyndrickxia; species Heyndrickxia sp. NPDC080065. The sequence goes on from NZ_JBNNWS010000015.1 coordinate 48,541, forward strand.
GGGAGCTGCAAGAAAAATAATGTAAAAAAGGAATCCAATTTTATGGTTGGATTCCTTTTTAAAGAATGGCTTTGTTAAATCATATTGTTGATGTCTATTACCGCCTACCGTGGTAAATGTTCATTAGTTATTCATTCGAATAAAACCCATTCACATGTACCACAGTAGGCTCTAAATCAATAACAAACATAATATAGCGTAATAATTAATGAATATCCTTTTTCTTAAAACGTCCGCCCCTTACTTCAGAAATATTTCCGACAGCGAGAAAAGCATTTTCATCGAATTCCTCAATAATTGATTTTAGTTTAGCTTCCTCAAGACGTGTGATAATACAATAAATGACTTTTTTTTCATCGCCCGTAAAGGCGCCTTCGCCTTTTAAATATGTTACACCACGACCTAGACGTGCAAGTATTGCCTCACCAATATCATCCACATAATCACTAATAATCCAGGCTGCCTTTGATTCATCTAATCCTTGAATAACTACGTCTATCGTTTTTGCGGCAATAAAATAAGCAATGACAGAATACATCGCCCGATTCCAACCAAAAACAAAACCTGCACTGCCAAATATGATAAGGTTAAAGAACATGATGATTTCCCCGACTGAAAAGGGAAGTTTTTTATTTAACAGGATAGCGAGTATTTCAGTTCCGTCTAGTGATCCTCCAAAACGGATAACTAACCCGACACCAAAACCTAAAATAATGCCACCAAACACGGTCACTAATAATAGATCTTCGGTGAAACTATGGATGGGATGTAATAACGCTGTAGTTATTGACATGATGGTTATTCCATACAATGTAGTTAATGCAAACGTTTTTCCGATTTGTTTATATCCTATGTAAAAAAATGGGATATTTAGAATAAAAATAACAAGCCCAAGTTTAAGGCCCGATAAATAAGATAAAATAATAGAAATACCTACAATTCCACCATCTAATAAATCATTAGGTACAAGAAAAAGCTCTAATGCAACACCCATGATAATCGCACCAAATGTAACAAAAAAAGCACGCTTTAACAGGACGGTCCTTTTAAGTCTTTTATGTCTCATTAATTCAATTGATTCTTTTGTTTTAGCAAGTTCCATCGATCCAATCCTTTCATATTAAATTGTTTAGCTTAGAATAATAAATTAACGGGATAATAGTGAGGTATCCAAAATTATTGGAAAATACGATCGTAGAAAAAATTATAAACATCAACAAATGTGTATAAAAATGAAGGTTTATTAATTGTTTCATAATTCATATTATATCGTAAAAAAAGTAATTTGAAAAAAATTATGCATTATTATATAGAAAATCCCATTATAATAAAAAAATAGGTCGATTATCTTCATCATAGGATTTAGATAATCGACCTTTATGTTTTTGTTTTCTTAAAACTTCTTCCTTTGTTTTCGTTTTTCTTGTCCTTAAATCTGATAATGCATAAATGCCTCGATTCTCTTCAGGGTTTCTTCTACCCTCTCTAACAAGCTTTTCACGCATCTTTTTTGCGGAGCTTTTAGCCATATATATCACCTCAAGTTTATCATAACAAATAAAAAAGCAACTTCAAATAAATAAACAATAATTACTCTAAAAAAGTTAAATGAAAGTTTTAGAGAAAATAAAAGATTACAACAAGAAATTGAAATTCTAAACAAGCGGTGTCTATTGTGACCGCTAAATAAGAGTCCCTTTACATTTTTCACTCTAAAACTATGGTATATTAGATAGTACATAGTTAGTAAAGGAGTTCGAAAAAATGGCAAAAAGTGTAGTAATTGCGGAGAAACCTTCTGTTGCACGCGATATTGCAAATGTATTGAAGTGTACGAAGAAAGGAAATGGATTTTTAGAAGGCGACAAATATATCGTCACTTGGGCGCTAGGACATTTAGTCACTTTAGCAGACCCTGAGGTATATGATAATAAATATAAATCATGGAACCTAGAGGATCTTCCTATGCTTCCCGAAAGCATGAAATTAGTTGTTATAAAACAAACTGGGAAGCAGTTTAGTGCTGTAAAAGCACAGTTAAATCGCAATGATGTGAATGAAATAATCTTGGCTACTGATGCAGGGAGAGAAGGAGAACTAGTTGCACGTTGGATAATTGATAAAGCAAAAGTTCATAAACCTATCAAACGTCTGTGGATCTCTTCTGTAACAGATAAAGCTATTAAAGATGGATTCAATAACTTAAAGCCTGGTAAAGCTTATGAAAACTTATATGCTTCAGCAGTAGCACGTTCAGAGGCAGACTGGTATATTGGCTTAAATGCAACTCGTGCCTTAACAACAAAATTCAACGCACAATTAAACTGTGGACGTGTGCAAACACCCACAGTTGCGATGGTTGCAACACGTGAAGAGGAAATTAAGAACTTTATATCTCAAACGTATTATGGTATTGAAGCGCAAACAGATGGACTTAAATTAACGTGGCAAGATGAGAAGGGTAATAGTCGTAGCTTCAATAAAGAAAAAATTGATGCAATCGTTCAATCACTTGGACAAAAAGATGCAACGGTTGTTTCCATTGACCGTAAAGCAAAGAAAACATTCTCACCAGCCTTATATGATTTAACAGAGTTGCAGCGTGATGCCAATAAAATCTTTGGTTATTCAGCTAAAGAAACATTAAATATTATGCAAAAACTATACGAGCAACATAAAGTATTAACATACCCGCGTACAGACTCGCGCTTTCTATCTTCAGACATAGTTAGTACGCTTCCAGAACGTTTAAAAGCTTGTGGTGCAGGGGAATATCGTTTACTCGCTAATAAAGTATTAAAAAAGCCTATTAAAGCAACGAAAGCCTTTGTAGATGATAGTAAGGTAAGTGATCACCATGCCATCATTCCAACAGAAGGTTATGTGAATTTCTCTACATTCACAGATAAAGAACGTAAAATATATGACCTTGTTGTGAAACGTTTCTTAGCTGTATTATTTCCTGCTTTTGATTATGAGCAGTTAACAGTACAAGCAAAAATCGGTGATGAAAAATTTTTTGCAAAAGGAAAAACGGTAATTAATGCTGGTTGGAAGGAAGTGTACGAAAACCGATACGATGAGGAAGAATCAACAGATGATGTAAAAGAGCAATTATTGCCTCGTCTTGAAAAAGGTGATGTATTAAAAACAAAGCTAATCGCTCAAACATTGGGCCAAACAAAGCCACCTGCACGTTTTACAGAAGCTACTTTACTATCAGCCATGGAAAATCCTACGAAGTATATGGAAACTAACGATAAGAAGCTTGCAGATACTTTAAAATCGACTGGTGGACTTGGTACAGTTGCAACTCGTGCTGATATTATTGATAAATTATTCAATTCATTCCTAATTGAAAAACGTAGTGGAAAAGAAATCTATATCACTTCTAAAGGTCGCCAACTACTAAATTTAGTACCAGAAGAATTAAAATCGCCAGCAACAACAGCTGAGTGGGAACAAAAACTTGAGCTAATAGCTAAAGGGAAACTAAAAAAAGATGTGTTCATCAATGAAATGAAAGAACATACAAAAGAAATTGTTGCAGAAATTAAAGCAAGTAATAAAAAATATAAGCACGACAACATTTCCACAAAATCATGTCCTGACTGTGGAAAACCAATGCTTGAAGTAAATGGTAAAAAAGGAAAAATGCTTGTCTGCCAAGATCGTGAATGTGGTTATAGAAAGAATGTCGCACGCATAACCAACGCACGCTGTCCTCAATGTAAAAAGAAAATGGAACTTCGTGGTGAAGGTAAAGGTCAAATCTTCGCATGTAAATGTGGATATCGCGAGAAGCTATCTGCTTTTGAGGCACGACGTAAAAAAGAATCTGGGGGAAAAGTGGATAAACGCACTGTACAAAAGTACTTAAAAAAGCAAGAAAAAGAAGCTGAACCAATTAACAATGCATTCGCTGAGCTACTTAAAGACATTAAATTTGATTAAATTACATCCAATTCATTTTCATATAAAATGGCAAGAGTATAAAATAAACTTTTAGTAGGCGTTAATACTATGTAAACGATTATTAAACCCAAAAAATCCCCCCCTTGTCAAATTAGCATAAATTGTATACAATGTTCTATTGTAAGAGAAAATGTGTATATTAAATACAACCTAAATACATTTATATCTTGCAAATATAAATCGATAGGTGGTAGTAATTGTGATGGAAACAAAACCTTATAGAGTATTATTGTATTATTTTTATACAAAAATTGACAATCCGGAAGAGTATGCTGCAGAGCATCTAGCATATTGTAAGGACCTAGGTTTAAAAGGAAGAATCCTCGTCGCTGAAGAGGGGATTAACGGTACTGTTTCAGGGACAGTTGATCAAACCAATCAATATATGGATATGATGAAAAGTGATCCACGTTTCGATGGAATCGTTTTTAAAGTGGATGAAGAAGATAAGCATGCATTTAAAAAGATGCATGTACGCCCAAGAAAAGAGTTAGTCACTCTTCGCTTAGAAGATGACATTAATCCAAAAGAAATAACGGGTAAATATTACAGTCCAAAAGAGTTTTATGAAGCAATGCAAGATGAAGATACAGTTATTCTAGATGCTAGAAATGATTATGAATATGATTTGGGACACTTTAGAGGCGCTATTCGTCCTGATATTGAAACATTTAGAGATCTTCCTGACTGGGTACGTGAAAATAAGAATCAATTAGAAGGAAAAAAAATATTGACTTATTGTACAGGTGGTATTCGCTGCGAGAAGTTTTCTGGCTGGCTGGTAAGGGAAGGCTTTGAAGATGTAGCACAACTTCATGGTGGAATCGTTACTTATGGTAAGGACCCTGAAGTTCAAGGTGAATTATGGGATGGCCAATGTTATGTATTTGATGAGCGAATTGCTGTACCTGTTAATCATAAAGAACATGTTATCGTTGGTAAGGATTATTTTACGGGTGAACCATGTGAACGTTATGTAAATTGTGCAAATCCAGAGTGTAATCGTCAAATGCTATGCTCTGAAGAAAATGAACATAAATATTTAAGAGGCTGCTCTCATGAATGCCGCGTACACCCAAGAAGCTTGTATATAAAAGAACATCAATTATCTAAAGAAGAAGTTGCAGAAAGGCTTCAAAAGATTGAAGATGAGTCTATGATAGACATGGCTAAATAAATTTTTCAAAAAAACGCTCAAGTAGTAATACTTGGGTTGTTTTTTTGTAAGGCTTTTTTTCGTATACTTTGTTGTTTTTAAATAAGTAAAAATTGATATTAGGCTTTTTACCATTCTAATTTATCATTCAATTTGAATTTTAGATTTATAATATAGGGAAAAGAGCACGTAAAAAAAGTATTCTAGAAGGACAATCTATATGAAAAGCAACATTCTATTCGAAAACAGTCTTTTGTAATGATATTTTTATGTGTTTTTTTGGGAAAAATAGATTTATGAATAGTGGGATTAAAGCATTCTTGTCCCTTGGTAAAATGAATACATACTAACATTTAGAGCTCTACCTTAATACTTTTGACAACATAACGGTTTATGTTAGTTGAATGAAAGCTGGTGTTCAATTGAAGTTTAATAAAAGAAAGCTGTTTTCATTTCTAAAAATAGCTTTTCCAATTGCTCTGTTGCTTTTAATATTATTTGAATCTAAAAATATGGTGAAGGGCTTTGATATTAATTTATTGAAAAATAATATCTCTGAGCTTACACCAATAAAAATACTATTAATATTAATATTAGGTTTAGTATCAATTGTCCCGATGTTATTTTATGACTTGATTTTAAGTAAAATTTTAAAAATAAAATTGAGTTATAAAAAACTTTTATCCTATTCTTGGATAGTTAATACATTTTCAAATTTTCTTGGTTTTGGTGGAGTAATTGGGTTGAGTTTGAGAACGTATTTTTACAAAGATTATTATAAAGAAAAAGATGTTATCCTAAAAAGTATCGCAAAAGTGTCTATTTTCTATTTATCAGGTCTTTCAATTTTATGTTGGCTAGTCACTTTAGGTATATTCAAACCTACATTTTTAGTTGAAATGAAATGGCTCAAAATAGCAGTATGGGGTTTAGCTTTATATATTCCTTTTTTGTTATTGAGTTTTAAATTGAGGAATTTGAAAAATGAGAACTTTTCGCTAAGAAAAAATTATTTAATTGAATTGATGATTATTTCTGTATTTGAATGGATGTTTGCATTTCTATTATTTATGATCATTGCACATTTAGTAGATGTTCATATCAGTTTTGGACATTTATTTCCGATCTTTTTTGTAGCTGCATGTGCAGGTATCATCAGTATGATTCCCGGTGGATTAGGATCCTTTGATCTTGTCCTACTAATGGGATTCGAATATTACCATATACCGTCTGAAAAAGTATTATTAATATTGCTTTTGTATAGAGTTAGTTATTACTTTATTCCATTTTTAATAGCTATTGGATTATTCGCAAAACATTATTGGAATATTCTTGATAAGCAATATAAGCAAATTCTTAATACAATAGTAAAAAATATAAGTCATTGGATCTTGGTAATACTTGTATTTTTATCGGGAATTGTTTTACTGCTATCAGCTTCATTGCCAGGAGTACTTGATCGAATAAGGTTTTTAAGGGAATTTTTATCGTCTCCCTTTATGGGTTTTTCCCATCAATTGACAGTTATTGCTGGTTTTTTATTAATCTTATTGTCAAGAGGAATTGAATATAAAGTAAGATGGGCATATTACTCAACACTTGTCGTATTAATATTTGGCTCATTGCTTTGTCTTGTAAAAGGGCTGGATTATGAAGAAGCTATATATTTAAGCTTTGTTGCCATAATGCTTATCATTTCTAAAAAACGTTTTTACCGTATTAATTTTGTGATAACTTGGGGCAGAGCAACATTTGATTTCTGTGTGATTATTTTTTTCACAATTCTTTACATATTAATTGGTTATTGGAACCTACCTGAAAGTAAAATAAGGATTCCTCATTTTATTCAAAAATATATGATTATTGACGCTGGTGATCTAATATTAAGTGCAATTACTGGCTTAGTTATCGCAGCAATAATAATGTTTTGCACTTATTTGATCATAAAACCGAAATCACCCGGATTTTATCCAGTTGAATCGGAAAAAATTATAGAACATGTAAAAAAATACAAAGGTACTGTTCTTACTCACTTAATATTCTTGCACGATAAAAAAATTTTTTGGAATGAAACAGGTCAAGTGATGATGATGTATGAAAGATATGGGGACAAGTTAGTAGTTCTGGGAGATCCTGTTGGAAATGAACAAGAGTTTTTTCATGCGATCGAGGAGTTTCAAGACTTTGCTGATCTATATGGCTTTACTCCTGCTTACTATCAGGTGACAACAGATTTGATACCGAAATTACATGAAAATGGATATGACTTTTTCAAATTAGGCGAAGAAGCATATGTTGATTTGACTTCATTTACTTTATCAGGTGGCAAAATGAAGGGACTCCGTTCAACAAAAAATAAATTTGAAAAGGAAGGATTTTCTTTTCAAGTATTACAACCGCCATTTACAAATGATCTATTTCAATCATTAAGAGAGATATCAGATCAGTGGTTAGAAGGGAAGAGTGAGAAAGGCTATTCACTTGGTTTTTTTGATGAAGATTATTTAAGGAGGGCGCCTATTGCTATCCTTAATGATCAGGAAAATAAGCCGATGGCTTTTGTTAGCATTATGCCGGCTTATGACAATCATCAAACACTTTCAATTGATTTAATGAGACATCTACCTAATACTCCATCTGGAACAATGGACTATCTTTTTCTAGAGCTTTTCGATTGGGCTAAAACAAACGGATATGTGCGTTTTAATTTAGGGATGGCACCACTTGCAAATGTAGGGTTATCCAAATATTCATTTATTGGAGAAAAGGTAGCATTTCAAATTTATACTCATGGCAATTTTGTGTATCATTTTAAGGGCTTAAGAAAATTTAAAGAAAAATATGCGAACAAGTGGGAGCCTAAATATTTAGCCTATCGAAAGAAAACATCATTACCGATTACAATGATTCAAATTGCTTTACTTATATCAAGAAAACGCCCTAGTTAAAGGGCGTTTTTTATCTGTCTAACTTATTAACCAATAATCTCTATATATAAAGTAAAGTATAGGAGAGGACTTTATAAGATGTGATAACATCTACTTTTGGGGCTAAACAGCTGCATTTGCCCATCTTATTTGTAACTATTTTCTAATTCCTCCACTAATTGACCAACATATGATACAGCACTTCTGATTGCATCAGGTTTAGACATATCGACACCGGCCTTTTTGATTAAATCAATTGGTTTTAATGTACCACCTGATTTTAGTACATCTAACCAACGATCAACAGCTGGCTGGCCCTCTTCTTTTATCATTCCTGCAACAGCTGTTGAAACTGTTAATCCAGCTGAATAAGTATAAGGATATAGCCCCATATAATAATGAGGTTGACGCATCCATGTTAGGCTTGCACCATCATCAATTTCAACTGCATCACCCCAGAAGTTTTGGAGAAGCTCTCTTTTTTGTTCACATAGAGTAGAAGCAGTAATAGGTTTTCCAGCATCAGCTAAGTTATAAATACGTCGTTGTAGTTCACCTTCTAATAAATGAGTAACGAAATTATGGTAGTAAGTCCCAAGCAATTGGGAAATGACCCAGCGCCTCATCCGTTTATCCTCTGTTTTAGATAAGATATGATCGGCTAAAAGCAGCTCATTCATTGTGGATGGTGCTTCTACAAAATATGTTGAAGGTCTTGTATTGATCATTCGCTGATTTTTGCCTGCTAAATAGAAATGTCCTGCATGACCAAGTTCATGTGCTAGCACAAATGCTCCTCGCATCGTATCTGTCCATGTAATTAATATAAATGGATGGACGCCATATGGACTAGAACAGAAAGCACCTGTCGATTTCCCAATATTATCTGCTAAATCTACCCATCTATCTGATAATGCTTCTTTCATAATTTGGCTATATTCAGGACCCATTATTTCCAATGCCTCTATAATCATTTTGGAAGCTTCTTCATAGGTCGTTTTTGGATTATAATCTGGATCAAGCGGTGCTTTTAAGTCGCAGAAAAGCATTTTGTCTAAGCCTAATTCACGTTTTTTTAATTTAGCATAGCGTTGCATAATTGGAGCAAGTTCTTTTTGAAGCACATCTAATTGGTTATGATACATTTCAAGTGATACTTGCTGTGGATGAAGCTGCATTTCCGTTACTGAATTAAATTTACGTAAACGTGATAGAGCAACTTCCTTCGACACTTCGGTTGCGTAAGTGGCAGCGAATGTATTTTTATATTGATTTAATGTATTATTGAACGAATGATATGCTTTTCTTCTTATTTCAGTATCTGCTGATAATTCATAACGATCCTCATAAAGTGCAAAGGACATCGGTAATTGACTGCCATCTTTATCTTCAATTGACGTAAATTGCATATCTGAAGATTTACTTCGTTGATAAATCATATAAGGTGAATCGTGAACTTCACTTAGGGAAGCCAATGCTTCTTCCATTTCAGCAGACAATGTATGCGGCTTTCTTTCTAGTAATTCTTCTAAGTGATTTTTATATACTTCTAGGTTCGGTTCTTCCTGTATGTATTGTTCGATCGTTCCATCTGCTAATGTAAGTATTTCTGTTTCTAAAAAAGAAAGTGAAGCACCTATATTTGCCATCATTGCTGCAATGCGTGCAGAATTTCCTTGATTTATAGGGTTAGTACCATCTTCAGAGGACCGTAAGCTTGTATATGTTGCTACTCTAATAATTCTTGTGTAAAGTGCTTCATAAGCTGTTAAACATTCCAATAAGACATTTGCTCCATTCCCAAGCTTACCTTTATATTGGGAAACAGTTGTTACATCTCTTTGTACAGCTTCAAGCTCATACTCCCATTTTTCCTCGGTTTCAAAAAGATCTTCTAATTTCCATGTCATTTCTTTTGGTACTTCAGTTCGTAAAAGACGTTTTTCTATCGTTTTCTCCATAAAGATTTCTCCCTTCTTTTGCTAGTGCTTTCAAAGTATTTCGAAACACTAATCTATTTTATTATATAAGAATTTTTTGATTTTTTATATAAATATTTCATTCCACATAAACTTTTCCCTATTTAGAAGGTGTTTAATGTTCACATCTTAAAAAGGATATATTTTCTATATATAAAATTAATTAATATTCATAAAATAACATCGTTCACTATGAACAACTTATGAATTGATATAAACGTAAAAAAATTTTTTTAAAAGGAGTTTTGTTCATGACAGTTATCAATAATATTAAGCAGACAGTTTCTGGATTAAAGAGTGCACAAGCAAACTTAGAAAGCTTTGCATTAGCAACTGATAACCAACAAGCAAAGCAGCTTTATCAAAATGCAGCGCAACAAACACAAACAGTTATTGATTCTTTAACTCCTAGAGTGAATGAGGTTGAACAAGAAGAACCACAATATAAACAACAATAATTTTATGAAGAAAAGGATGATATGAAAGTATCGTCCTTTTCTAAAAAGGAGTAGGGACCAATGACTATTGCTTCAGACGTAAAAACATGTATTGCAAGTCTAAATGGGGCTAAAAATAATCTTAGTCGTTTTGCTTTAATGTCTATGGATAATGAAGCAAAAAGAATATTTCACGAATGCATGCTTGAAACGGAAGACATTATTTCTGAATTAAATCAAAGGCTGACCGTTATCGAACGAGAAGAGCCTCAGTATAAATCGTAGAGGAGGGAGTTATGATTATGGGGTTTCCTGGATGGCTTGAGATTATTATTCGCTCATTCTCTTCACTTATTATTTTATTCCTTCTAACAAAATGGCTGGGAAAAAAACAAATTACACAATTGTCTTTATTCGAATATATTATCGGAATCACAATCGGAAGTATTATAGCTGAAATTTCAACTGGAGTAGGAACGAATTTTTTATACGGATTATATAGCCTTTTGGTTTGGACGGCTGTTCCGTTTTTTATTGCTCTCATTAGTATGAAGAGTAAAAAATTCAGGGAAGTTGTTGAAGGAAAGCCGACAGTTTTTATCAAAGATGGGAAAATCCAAGAAGACAATTTGAAAAAAGAAAGATATACAGTGGACGACTTAACAGAATTATTACGAAGAAAAAATGCATTTAATATTGCCGATGTTGAATTTGCTGTGCTTGAAGCAAGCGGGGACTTGAATCTATTATTAAAAAGAGAAAAGCAGCCACTTACACCAAAAGATATCCAGTTAAAAGTAGCTCCAGAAAAAGAACCTAAAACCGTTATTTTAGAAGGACAAATTATGGCAGAAGCACTAGGGCTAACAGGGTATAATCAGTCTTGGTTAAAGGCGGAATTAGAAAAGCTAAATGTTGATCTTAATAATGTTTATATCGGTCAAGTCGATTCATATGGTAAATTAACCGTTGATATTTATGATGATAAAATACAGCTTCCAAATTCTCAGGAAAGACCACTATTATTAGCTACATTAAAAAAATGCCAAGCAGATCTTGAATTATTCACCTTAGCTACTGAATCAAAATCTGCCAGCACCATGTACACAAATAATGCAAAACGTATTGAGGCAATGATCGAAAAGTTAAAACCTTTTTTATCGGAATAATGCCATTTATGATAAAAAGTTTTTAACTATATTTAAATATTGATCTTTTGGATAGCCATTATAAAGTCCCATACCTATCCGTACAGGGTCCCCAAAGAAATAACGTTCAAAATGAGTTTGTCTTGTTCCAAATGAGCTCATACAAAGATCCCATGCTAATCGGAAGGTCTTTACACGGTCTTCAGCAGTCGCATTAGCACATTGTAAATAATCATCCAAATCAGTTTGAATAGAGGAATCAAATTGTTTTTCAGTGGGAAGCATGATCAATCCGCTTCCTCCTATTAATTGAATAATTTCAACCAGTCTTGGATAAATTCTAGGGTAATAATATATTGCTACATTTAATGGCTTTAAATCTGGAACCATTGTATTCCACCTGTCTAATTTTGAATTTATTCGGGAAGACAAATGTAATGATTTCATAATTTCAAGAGCTGAAATAATCTCACTCATTTTGTCTTTTACATGTTGATATTCATGAATATTAATGGCCTCAACAATAGATTCAGCTACCCCAAGTATAAACTCAGTCTTTACAATCATCCGTGCAACTGCTTGGTAAAGTAACATAGTATTAAAATTCGTTTCCGCATAAAACTTTGATGCAATATCAATGTTTTTATATAAAAAAACTCTTTCCCAAGGGACTAAAACATCATCAAAAACGATAATAGAGTCCATTTCTTCAAATTTTGAAGCTAAAGGAGAGTCAAAAGTGGAAAGGTTGTTGACAAATGATTCACGACAAATGAACCTTAATCCCGGAGAATTTGAAGGTATAGAAAAGCCAAAAATGTATGAATCCTCGATAAAATTCCCACCCGCTGGAAGGACTAACACTTCATCTGTTATACCGCCTTGTGTGGCTAATAATCTTGCACCTTTAATGATAATACCATCACTTGTTTCACGAATAATTTTTGCAGCAATAATTTTTTCTGAATCCTCAAAATAGCCAATAGAACGATTGACTTGTGGATTAATAAGAGTATGTGTAAAGGAAAGATCATTCTCCATGGCCATTTCATAGATTTTACGAATATGTGTACCGTAATTATCATTTTCCCCATTAAATACTTTTTCCCCAACACCTAATGCCATTATACATGTATTGACATAATCAGGAGATCGGCCTAATAACCCTAAATTTGTTTTAGCCCATTCCTGTGTTGCGAAACATCTTTTCTCTAAATCTTCTTTTGTAGTTGGTTGATGGAATGAAAAACCTACACGAGTGTTTGTAATAGGGGATAGGAATGTGAAAATTTCACTTTTAGAATTTTGCAGCTCATATAGAGCAGCTTTACTTTTTAATACACCACTGAAAGCGGGATGTTCTGAGATTTTTCCTGTGAGTTTCTTTCCATCTATCCAAACTTCATTATTTAAGCTATCAATTCTGTTAATGTATTCAATCCCAGTATTTATCAATTTATTCACCTCAAATCTGTTTATATTTTAAGGTATGCAATATATGGAATGGACTATTAATTTTTTTATTCCTAAAAAAAAAGAAATCTGCATGATGCAGATTTCTTAAAAAATTACTCTTATTGATATAAAAGCTGTACTTGCTTTTGAATATCATCATTTTCTAAATATTCATCGTATGTCATTTCTTTATCGAGCATCCCTTTAGGGGTAAGTTCAATAATGCGGTTAGCTATTGTTTGAATAAACTGATGATCGTGGGATGCAAAAATCATCGAACCTTTAAAACGGATTAAACCATTGTTCACTGCAGTAATCGATTCTAAATCAAGATGATTGGTAGGTTCATCTAAAAGAAGAACGTTTGATCCACTTAACATCATTTTAGAAAGCATACAACGAACCTTTTCACCACCGGAAAGGACATTTGCTTTTTTCATCACTTCTTCACCAGAGAATAGCATTCTTCCTAAAAATCCTCTTAAAAAGCTCTCACTTTGGTCATTGGGAGAGTATTGACGTAACCAATCGACAAGATTTAAATCTCCATTTTCAAAATAACTAGAGCTATCTTTAGGGAAGTAGGATTGTGTAGTAGTGATACCCCATTTAAATGAACCACTATCAGGTTCCATTTCTCCTGCCAAAATTTTAAACAATGTGGTTTTAGCTAATTCGTTTTGGCCAACTAGAGCTATTTTGTCATCTTTATTCATTATAAAACTAACATTATCAAGAACCTTTACACCGTCAATCGTTTTCGTTAATCCTTCTACACGTAATAGATCATTACCAATCTCTCGGTCAGGGGTAAAATGAACGTAAGGATATTTTCTAGATGAAGGTTTAATGTCATCTAATGTAATTTTATCGAGAAGCTTCTTCCGAGAAGTTGCTTGCTTCGATTTCGATGCATTCGCACTAAAACGGGCAATAAAGCTTTGCAGCTCTTTAATTTTTTCTTCTTTTTTCTTATTATCCTCTTGTGCCATTTTTTGAGCAAGCTGACTAGATTCATACCAAAAATCGTAATTTCCTACATATAATTGGATTTTACTGAAGTCTAAGTCAGCAATATGAGTACAAACCTTATTTAAGAAATGACGATCATGGGATACAACAATCACAGTGTTCTCAAAGTTAATTAGAAATTCTTCAAGCCATTGAATAGCTTTTAAATCTAAGTGGTTGGTAGGCTCGTCTAATAGCAAAATATCTGGTTTTCCAAAAAGTGCTTGAGCAAGTAATACTTTTACTTTTTCTGCACCAGTTAACTCCGCCATTTTCTTTGTATGAAGCTCTTCTGAAATTCCAAGACCTTTAAGCAAAATAGCTGCTTCTGATTCTGCTTCCCAACCATTTAATTCAGCAAATTCACCTTCAAGCTCTGCGGCTCTCATTCCATCTTCATCACTGAAATCTGCTTTCATGTAAATAGCATCTTTTTCTTGCATCACTTCAAATAAGCGGGTATGTCCCATAATAACAACTTTTAAAACTTCTTCATCTTCAAATTCAAAATGGTTTTGTTTTAATACAGCCAGTCTTTCGCCTGGTGTCATATGGACATCACCAGTTTGAGGCTCAAGTTCACCTGAAAGAATTTTTAAAAAGGTTGATTTTCCAGCGCCGTTTGCGCCAATTAATCCATAGCAGTTACCGGGTGTAAATTTAATATTAATATCTTCAAATAGTTTACGTTCCCCGAATCGTAAGCCAACATTATTAACAGTAATCAAAGACATATACCTCCAAAACAGTAATATCTTTATGATTATAACATGACTTGAATAAAAAAGGGGGACACCTGAGTTAATATGTAGTATTCGTTAATTGGTTTTGATTATTTTGCTACAAATTTTCATTCTGCTGTATAATTTCATCACCTGTAATAATGGTATTAGCTTCTTCCAATCGTTTGAGTTTTTCAACGGAATCACCAGGATAATATTTGCTTTGATTGATATTACTCATTGCTGTATTAACGGTAATTTCAGGTTTTTTGGGTGAATTAGTTATTCTTTGATCTTTTTTTTTCATCATTTTCAACTCCATTCAATAAACTGTCTAGTTATTATCCATTCACTATTTTTATAGAATTATGCATAATAATAAATATTCTTCTATACGTAACTAGGATTGAAAATTTAATTAAATGATATACATGAATTTAACTCTATTTGATAAAAATAGTAGGTATATTACTACTATTTGGAGGATATAAAATGCCTAACGATCAAACCATGATGCCACAGTTTCCGGAGCCAATTTGGAGAGAGTCTGTTGAAATTCCTAGTTTTTCTAATTTGATTGAGGATATTGATGTGGATATAGCTATTGTTGGTGGAGGAATTACAGGAATAACAACTGCTTACTTATTAACTAAGGAAGGATTCAAAGTTGCCATTATTGAGGCTGGGAACTTGTTAAATGGTACAACTGGTCATACAACTGCAAAAGTAACAGCTCAACATGGATTAATATATGATGAATTCATCCAAAATATAGGAAAAGAAAATGCAAGATTATATTATGAAGCAAATTCTGAAGCAATTCAGTTTATTAAAAATACGATTCAAGAACATGGGATTGATTGTGATTTTAGTGAAGAGGATGCTTATATTTACACGAATAGTGTTGAGTATGTATCCAAATTGCTAAAAGAAGAAGAGGCGTATAAGGAGCTCGGAATTGATGGTGAAATAGTTGATCAGATTCCATTAGATTTTCAAGTGATATCCGCATTAGTGATGAGGAATCAAGCCCAGTTTCATCCTCTAAAATATTTGAAACCACTTATCAATTATATACAAAATGCTGGGGGATTAATTTTTGAAAATACGACTGCGACTGATGTTGATTACGGTGATCAGCCAGTAGTTATTACAAGAGAAGGTATGAGGGTAACGTGTAAATATGTTTGTGCTTGCTCACATTTTCCTTTTTATGATGGTTTAGGGTTTTATCCGACAAGAATGTATCCCGAGAGATCCTATTTAATTGCGGTAAAGTCGAAAAAAGATTTTCCAGGCGGTATGTATATAAGTGCCGAGCAGCCTACGAGATCATTGCGTTATATGATGTACAATAATGAAAAAATGTTATTAGTCGGTGGTGAAAATCATAAAACAGGACAGGGAATACCAACTATTATGCATTATGAGGCCCTGGAAGAGTTTGCTAGTAATCAATTCGGTATAGATGAATATTTATATCGATGGTCTGCACAAGATTTAACCACATTAGACAAGATTCCTTATATAGGAAGAATTACGAGTAATCATAACCAAGTTCTAGTCGCGACAGGTTTTAGAAAATGGGGAATGACGAATAGTACTTTGTCTGCACTTCTATTAAGGGATATCATTGTTGAAAAAGAAAATCGTTTTGAAGAACTTTTTTCGCCATCCAGGTTCAATTCGGATCCTGGTGTGAGTGAGTTTATATCTACAAATTTGGATGTAGCTAAGCATTTAATCGAAGGTAAGCTTGAATACCCGTTGAGGGATGTTAATGATTTATCTAATGATGAGGGCTCAGTTGTTAATGTCAATGGAAAACGTGCCGGAGCATATAAAGATCAGGATGGAAAACTGTATGTAGTGGATACGACATGTACCCATTTAGGCTGTGAAATAGAATGGAATTCGGGGGATCGTACATGGGATTGTCCTTGTCATGGGTCAAGATTTTCGATTAAGGGAGATGTTGTTGAAGGACCTGCAGAAACACCGTTAAAGAGAATTGACATTGATTAATTTGATTTATATCGCATCACCTATTGGGTGGTGCTCATTTTTTTATAATAATTTTGAAACAAAAGGTATATATTTTTCGTAGAAAAGTTATCAAGTATTTTTAACGAAAGAAGGTTCTTTTATGAGTGAAAAAGGTTGTATCAAATGTGGTAGCACCAATGCAGCGAAAAAAGAAGTGGCCATGACAGGTACTGGCCTTTCGAAAATGTTTGATATTCAACATAACCAATTTATAGTTGTTTACTGTGAAAATTGTGGTTACTCGGAGTTTTATCATAAAAAATCATCAACTGCCTCAAATGTGATAGACTTTTTCTTCGGTGGTTAAAACGTCATTAAGAAAGCGCCCTTAATCGTCAAATTAAATGAGGGCGCTAGTATATTATTTAGTGTTTTCATACCAATCAGAAAATAGCCCACTGCCATTGCAGCCAGGGCAATCATACACATTTGATACATAATACTCGCTAAAGGCAAACGTGTTGATCCCTTTTCCATAGCAATCAGGGCAAATTCCTTTAGACTCCATTTTTGCAATTCTCTTTTCATATCTTGAAGAATTCCATTCTTGTATTGAATTAAATATTCCCAACATTTTCACCTCTAACTTTTTATTATTAGGATGTGGAAATGCTGGGAAAATTATACGTGTTATAATTTATAACCTAAGTTCAATTAAAGGACGAGTATACTTTTTGATTAAATAACTTCCAAGAGTTAAGCAAACTACAATAGAAAAAATAAATAGTAATAAATAATTTTGGGAGAAAGATTCAAGTGTATCATCTGAAACAAACGTTTCAATTATTTTAATGATAAACCCGTGAAGTAAATAAACATAAAGCGTACGTTGGCCAATTACTGTAATTTTAGTACCACTTGAAGGTACAAGAGCTAGAAAACCAACGATAACAACAAATGTTAATAAATATTGAAATCCTCGATAAATTCCATCCATTATCTCAACATTTCCCATATCATCATAGGAGGAAGAGCCGAGTAACCACGGTACGGCGTTCTTAGGAAATGAAAATTCAAATAAAAGAAATGTAGAAATTAATATCAACATACCTAAAACATTTGAATACTTAATATTTTTAATCCATTGTATGTGTTTTGGTTCAATTAAAAATCCGAGTAAAAAGTAAGGAAAAAACACAAATGTTCTAGATAGGCTTAAAAAACTACCAATATGATCAATGTATCCGATCCCAATTCCTATAAAAATTGCAACTATTAATCCAAGCCATTTCAATTTTGCAAAAACATACAAAAGTAGATTCCAAAAAAATAAACTAAGTAAAAACCATAATGTCCAATGGGGTTCAAGAAAATCAAAAGAAAGCGAATGTTCATCTCCATTGATAAAATAAAAAAACGAATATATTGCCTGAAAGATAAGATAGGGCAATAATATCTTTTTAACTGACTTTAGCAAATACCCATTTTTACGATATCCCTTTGCAAAATAACCAGATATTAAAATAAAAGCCGGCATATGAAAGAGAAAGATAACCGCATATAGAGTAAAAAGAAAATCGTCATTTTCTTTTAAAGGACTTATGACATGTCCAAATACTACTAAGAAAATTAGAATTAATTTTGCATTATCAAAATAAAGATTTCTAGTTGAAGATGAAGCCATGTTAGCACCTCTCATAAATTTTAATACGACTTCTTTATTATCCTTATATAATTTATATTAATAGAATATATAAGTGAAAAATAGTTTCTAAAAAGTGAATAAACCACCTTAATGTTGAAATATCTTCATTTATATATACAATTTTAACATCTATTTACAGTTTGAAGGTTACTACAAGATAAAAATCGTATTAAAAAATATTATTGTGTTATTATAAAATTTACAAAATGATTACATTTATTGTAAAGTGGATTTTGTTGTGTAAATTGATAAAATAGATTTTGATTATATATCAACCTAGATGCATTTGATGAAAAATAAAAGGGATCAATCGAAAAAGTCTAAATTGTAGAGGCTGTCTTTCATTTTACATATCTAATTTGGGATAAATATTGTAAAATATTTAAATGAGTAGAACTTATTAAATATCGAAAGAAGGTTTTTAGAGCATATGTCTATTCCTTTAATCATTGCTGAAAAGCCTGATCAAGGTGCAAAACTTGCTGCCCCATTTCCCCATAAAAAACGGAAAGGCTATATCGAAATCGCCCCAAACCAAACATTTCCGCAAGGTGCCTATCTAACTTGGGCTGTTGGCCATCTATGTGAGCTTGTTCCACCCGAAGAATATGATGCGAAATGGAAACGCTGGTCACTTAACACCCTTCCAATCCTCCCTGAATCCTTTCAATATAAGGTAAAGCGCGATAAGTGGAACCAATTTAAAATGATTAAGGATTTATTGAAGCGTTCGGAAATTACTGAAGTTATTATGGCCGGTGATGCAGAGCGAGAAGGGGAAGCGATAATCAGAATCATATTAAAGCAATGTCATAATCGAAAACCTACAAAAAGATTATGGATTTCCTCACTAACCGAAAAAGCGGTTATAAACGGATTCCAAAATTTACTAAATGAACAAGATACAAGAAGCATTTATTTTGAAGCAATGAGTAGAGCATGTGCAGATTGGATGATTGGTATGAATGCCTCACGCGTCTACACATTATTGCTTCAAGGAAAAGGGATCCGAGATGTATTTTCAACTGGTCGTGTACAAACTCCGACACTTGCTTTAATTGTTAAAAGAGAAAAAGAAATTGAAGACTTTAAAAGTGAACCATTTTGGGAAGTTAAGGCAGTCTTTCAAATCGATAATAATCGGTATGAAGGAAAATGGCATCATGAGCAAGAAACAAGAATAATGGAACAAAGGAAAGCGATCGCTATCGCACAATTTTGTGAAGGAAAAAGAGCTAGAATTGAGGATATTGAAAAAGAGAGAAAAGAGTTTCAACCGCCATTTTTATTTAACTTGTCCTCCTTACAGGCGACAGCAAATAAATTATTTAAGTATTCTCCAAAGAAAACGCTAGATATAGCTCAAAGACTTTATGTAAAAGGGATCATTTCTTACCCTAGATCAGACTCAAGCTTCGTAACAAAAGAAGAAGCACTTGCTTTTCCTGAGATTTTAAATAAAATTAATAAAATTGAACAGTATCAAGATTATTTTCCTCTTCCCGTGCCATCCATTTTAAATAATAAAAGGTTTGTTAATGAAAAGAAAGTGACTGATCACTATGCGATTATTCCAACAGAGCAAGTGACTAATCCTTTATCATTAGATAAAGATGAACAACAAATTTATGACCTTATTATACGAAGATTAATAGCTGCTCACTATGAAAAAAGTATTTTTGATTATACAACAATTCATACAATAGTAGATGAAAGAGCAAAGTTTATTTCAAAAGGAAAACAAATGATTCAAGAGGGTTGGAGAAAGATTATTCACTATTCAGAGGAGAAGAAGGAAGCTGATGAACAAGCTCTGCCAATTTTAGAAAAAGATGAAACAGGAATTGTAAAAAAGATTACGATAAAAGATGGAAAGACCCAGCCGCCAAAGCGATATACAGAAGGTCAATTGATTACTTTAATGAAAACCGCTGGAAAGTTTATAGAAGATGCCGAAATGCAAAGTATATTAAGAAAAACAGAAGGGCTGGGCACGGAAGCAACTAGGGCTGGAATTATTACTGTTTTAAAAGATCGAAAGTACATCGAGGTCACAAAAAACCTAGTCTACCCAACCAAAAAAGGAATTCTTCTAATTGACAGTATCGGAGAGAGTATTTTATCTTCTCCTGAAATGACCGCGAAATGGGAGCAAAGACTTCATGAAATCGGGGAAGGAAAAGCATCCCCAAATGTATTTTTGGAACAGGCAAAGAAATTGTCTGTCAAGCTTATTAATGATGCAAAAACAGCCGAAAGTAATTGGAAATTTACTAGTGAATTACTTGAAGAATTGTCACACCTGACCGTTAAAAATAAAGGAAAAGAAAGATCGAAAACAAAGCTAGGAAAATGTAAAAAATGTGAAGGCAGTATTATTGAAAAAGGAAATTTTTATGGCTGTACAAACTACCAAAAGACAAATTGTGATTTTACCGTTTCAAAGAAAATACTTGGTAAAACTATTTCACAAAAAAATATTTCGAAACTACTAAAGGATGGGAAAACCGATCTTATTAAAGGATTTAAAAAAGGAGAAAAAACGTTTGATGGATTTCTTGAATGGAATCCAGAAAAACAAAGCATACAGTTTTTAGCTAAGTCCTATTCAAATGAAATATTGTGATATAAGAAGGAGTGGTCTGATAAAGATGTCAACCACTCCTTTTTTTATTATTCCTCTTTATTTGCTAAACAACGTTCACATTCTAAAATGTACGATTCGGCTTGTTCATGTACATGTTCTCCACACTCGGGACAAATCTTTTTTGAAAGATTAAGAAAAAATTCAACTGGATTTTGTAACATTCTTACCACTCCATTCATTTGTTTTGAATTATGCGAAAACAGAAAACATTTTTTATATTTTAACACTTATATAATACAGTTGTAAATTATTTATTCTGTTGTGGTACAGATTATGCAACAATTTTTGGATATGTGCTTGGGCAAAAACCTAAATTTGTTAGTAAAACCTATTGTGAAAGTAACTGAGATGATATATTGTTAAGAAAATTGGGTCTATTTAAAATTCCTAAATATGTAGGTGATTAATTTGAATGATATAAGTCTTCGTCCAAAAGCAAGATCACAGTTTAGAATTCAAGTGGGGAAAACTTACTACATGACAAAACGATATTTGGAATGGATGTTTGATAATAAAAGATACGCAAAAGAAAAAACTGAGGAACTATTGCCACATATACTGTTTAAACATGAAACGATTCTTCTTCGTGAATTAAAAGGGGTGGATATGTGGTATCAGCATAATAAAACCAAAAATTTAAAAATCGCTATAAAACAGCTAAATGGAATCGTAGTAAAACCTGGAGAAACATTTTCTTACTGGAAACTAATCGGAAAACCGACAAAAAGAAAAGGTTATGTTGATGGGATGGTTCTATTTTACGGTACCTATAAAAAAGGAATTGGTGGCGGGCTTTGTCAATTATCCAATTTAATTTATTGGACAACTTTACATACACCACTTACTATTATGGAACGTTATCGACATAGTTATGATGTATTCCCAGATTCCAAACGCACACAACCTTTTGGTAGTGGGGCCACATGCGCATATAATTATTTAGATTTACAAATAAAAAACAATACAGAAAACGATTATCAGTTACATCTTTACTTAACGGATACACACTTAGTAGGTGAATGGAGATGTTCAAACCCAAAGTTATATTCATACTTGGTTTATGAAAAGGAACATTTCATTACTCCAGCTTTTTGGGGAGGTTATGTACGCCATAATAAGATTTATCGAAAAGTCTTTAACAATAGTAAACAATTAATTAATGATGAATTTGTCACTGAAAATCATGCTATTATGATGTATGAACCGTTGCTTGAAACAAAAGAAGAAAATTTGTAAAAAGCTTCCTTTGATGATTTAGGGAGTTTTTTATTAATTTTTGCAACGAAGAAACTTTTTTATATCTGTGCATATAATTTTAAAAAATAGGATAAATAACTAAATTTGGAGGTGTTAAAAGTGAACAAGTTTGTGTTTTATACCGTGTTGTGTGAAAGGATGGGGATATTATCAAAAGAAGAAGCTACGAGAATTTTGAATCATAATCACGTATATTTAAAGGATACACATAGAAAAAGTAAAAATTAATAATAGATTGATTATTTTATATTATTATTGACTTCGGATAATTTTTATAGTATTTTTTCACTAGGGAAACATTGTTAATGATTTTCATTTTCAATATTTTTTTTATATAAAAGTTTCCTGTGGGAAACTATTTTGTTTGTGTGAAATTATTAATTAAAAAATGTAGTTTTATACAGGTGACATATTGCCTAAAAGTTGCCTTTAGGAAACAATTGTTCCCTAACAAAAAAGAATGAAAAAATCAGGAGGTTACAATGTTCAAGTCAAAAATGGTTTTAGCTGTATTTATGGTTTTCGCAATAATTGTTGCAGGCTGCTCGAATCAGTCATCTAGTAAAAAGGAAACGGGAAAGATTAAAGTAACAACTACTATTGGAATGATTAAAGATATTGTTGACGAGGTAGGGGGAAACCATGTCGAAACAATTGGTTTAATGAAGTCAGGAGTAGATCCTCATCTTTATAAAGCATCACAAGGAGATATTCGTAAATTAGATCAAGCTGATATGATTTTTTATAATGGATTGCATTTAGAAGGAAAAATGGTCGATATCTTTGAGCAAATGTCTAAGAAAAAAGTAACGGTTGCTGTATCCAAAGACATACCTGAATCTGAATTTCGTTCTTGGGATGATGGAACAGAAGGACATGACCCTCATATTTGGTTTAATGTAAAACATTGGATTTCTGCTACAAATACTGTAAGGGATGAATTGATAAAGTTTGATTCAAAACATAAAGAGGATTACGAAAAAAACGCTGAGCAATATATTAAAAAACTAGAGGAACTTGATAAATATACAGAAGAACAAATCTCAAGTATTCCGAAAGAAACACGGGTGTTAGTTACTGCACACGATGCATTTGGCTATTTTGGAGATGCATACAACATAAAAGTAATGGGGCTACAAGGAATTAGTACAGCTTCTGAATATGGTTCAAAGGATGTTAGTGAGCTCCGTGATTACTTAGTTAATAACAAAATTAAGGCTGTATTTGTAGAATCAAGTGTTCCAAAAAAAGCGATCAATGCAGTTGTTGAAGGAGCTAAGAAAAAGGGACATGAAGTGAAAATTGGTGGTGAACTCTTTTCAGATGCGATGGGTGAGGAAGGAACACCTGAAGGAAAGTATATTGGTATGGTGAAACACAACGTTGACACAATTGTCAATGCACTAAAATAATTGGAGGTATATTTTAATGAAATCACCTATAAGCGTACGTAATTTAACAGTGGCTTATCAGAAGAAACCTGTATTACAAAATATTTCTTTTGATATTCCAGAGGGAGAGTTAATTGGAATCATCGGACCAAATGGTGCAGGAAAATCGACCTTGATTAAATCCATCCTCGAACTAATTCCATCCGTGACTGGTGAGGTTGAAATTTATGGGGGTACCTATAAAGATAAAAGGAAAATCGTCGGTTATGTACCACAGCGAGAGTCGGTAGATTGGGATTTTCCAACAAATGCATTGGATGTAGTTACGATGGGAAGGTATGGACATTTAGGATGGTTTAAACGTCCTAGTTCAAAAGATAAGCAAATTGCTATGGATTGTTTAGAAAAAGTGGGGATGGAAGCATTTGCTCATAGACAAATAAGTCAGTTATCAGGCGGCCAGCAACAGCGTGTGTTTCTGGCAAGAGCATTAGCGCAAGATGCACAACTGTACATCATGGATGAACCGTTCGTTGGAGTAGATGCAGCTACTGAAAAAGCAATTATTATTCTTTTAAACGATTTAAAAAATCAAGGAAAAACAGTATTAGTCGTTCATCATGACTTAAATACGGTGAAGGAATACTTCGATTCGTTGATTTTACTTAATGTGAATTTAATTGCTGTTGGACCGACTGAAGAATTATTTACTAAAGAATATCTTCAAAAAACATACGGTGGAAAATTAACAATGCTTGATTCTAATTCTTCACCGATGGTTATAAGTTGAGGTGTCCGGCTATGAATATATTTAGTATTTTTCAAGATCCGAATACCCAATGGATTTTATTCGGATCCATTCTTCTGGGAATAAGTAGTGGTGTAATTGGCTCATTTGCCTATTTACGAAAACAATCGTTAATGGGCGATGCACTATCCCATGCTGCATTACCTGGAGTATGTTTGGTTTTTATGATTACTGGAACAAAATCCATTTTTTATTTTTTAATCGGTGCGATTATTGCAGGCATTTTAGCAACTATATCTATTAGCTTTATTACGAGACAAACAAGAATAAAACAGGATTCAGCTTTAGGGATTATATTAACAGTATTCTTTGGCATAGGTATTGTTTTGTTAACCCAAATTCAACATAGTGAGAGTGGAAATCAAAGTGGATTGGATAAATTTTTATTTGGTCAGGCAGCATCGATGGTCCACTCAGATGTTTATACAATGGCAGGAATATGCCTCTTCCTTATTGGTATGAGTGTGCTATTCTTTAAGGAATTTAAACTACTTTCTTTCGACCCTGGCTTTGCAAAAGGAATTGGGTTACCAATCGTCCTACTTGATCAAATCATCATGCTCCTTATGGTGATTGCTGTCGTGGTTGGCATCCAAGCAGTAGGAGTCGTTTTAATGGCAGCCTTGCTTATAACACCTGCTGTTTCTGCACGTTATTGGACAGAGAAATTACATGTAATGGTTGTTTTAGCTGGGATTTTTGGTGGAATTAGTGGAATGATCGGTACGATCATTAGTACATGGGCGAATAATTTACCTACTGGTCCATTAATTGTAATCGCCGCAACAAGTATTTTTATTGTTTCAGTTTTGATTGCGCCAAATAAAGGCGTGTTCGCAAAAATGATGAGCCGTAAAAAAACAAAAAGTGATGTTTTGCATCATCATATTAAACAAGTTGTAAAGGATGGAAAAGCGATATGAATCATATTTGGATTATTTTGATTGGTGCTTTAGTCGCTTCCTCATGTAGTATAGTTGGCTGCTTTCTTGTTCTTAGGAAAATGTCGATGATCGGTGATGCCATAAGTCACTCTGTTTTACCAGGGATCGTTATTGCATTTCTCTTAAGTGGTACGAGAGACTCATCTGTCATGGTGTTTGGGGCTGCGATCATAGGGATCATTACTGTATTTTTAATTCAAATGTTTCAAAATAACGGTGTTCAGTCTGATGCGTCAATCGGTGTAGTTTTCACTGCTTTGTTTGCCGTTGGTGTTGTGTTGATCAGTTTGTTTACTAGACAAGTTGATTTAGATCTTGATTGCGTTTTATATGGGGAAATTGCTTATGCACCTTGGGATACGCTTGAGGTAGGCGGGATGGCTTTAGGTCCAAAAGCTGTTTGGGGTGTTGGGAGTGTTTTCTTGCTCAATCTCCTTGTCATTGGCATATTTTATAAACAATTTAAGCTTTGTTCGTTCGATCCGGCTATGGCTGCCGCATTAGGCATTCCGGTTATGTTCTTTCATTATTTGTTAATGAGTCTTGTATCGTTAACGACGGTATCAGCCTTTGAAAGTGTTGGAGCCATCCTTGTTGTCGGTATGATCATCGTTCCAGCTGCTACAGCATATTTACTTACTGATAAGCTGAGTCGGATGATTGTTTATAGTATGATTATAGGTATAATGAGTTCGATTCTAGGATATTATATAGCTTATTTATTAGATGCTTCCATCGCAGGGTGTATGATTACAGTAGCAGGTTTATTATTTATGATTACCTTATTTATCTCTCCTAAGCATGGGGTTCTATTTAAGATATTGAGACTAAAAAGATTAGCTGTATAAATATAATTTTTTATCCCCGTAACTTTTCATAGCTTCTATTCGTTTATTATATAGAGGTTCAAAAGGAGTGATCACTTTGAAAACCAAGCTTGGTAATAATGAATCGTTGAAAGAGCAATTAAAAATAATAAATTGGTACCCTGCTCTAAAGAGGTATTGCCGAACAATCACGAGAAGTAATTGGGACGGGGATGATCTGGCTCAGGAAACAATGGTAAAAATGTTCAGATCCTATATAGATAAAGATATATCCAGTCATAACATTAGTCCTGCACTTATGTATAGAATCGCTCAAAATCAATGGATTGACTATATTCGTAAAGGTTCAAAAGAAGCAAAAGAGCTATTGAATGAACCTTCATATGAACCAATGAAAAACCTTCCAGATCTTTACTCAATTGTTGAAAAACTTGTTTTGAAGTTAACTCCTCAGCAAACAGTAGTTTTCATCTTAAAGGATGTTTTTCAATTTAGTTTATCAGACATAGCAGAATATTTATCCATGTCTGAAGGTTCTATAAAAGCATCTTTATTTAGAACTCGAAATCGGTTGAAAACTATTAGGATAGAGAGTGATGAAGGTAACGATACTGAACAATCTATTATAAATAATGAGGACCAAGAAATATTTTTCAAATCAATTTGCAATTCCATTCGCAAAGAAGATCCCTCTATTCTTATAGAGTTTTACCAATTGATTTACTTGAAACAGGTAGAAAGTATCCGTTCAATTACTTTCCGTTCGGCAGAAAACAACCTCCAATTACGAGCAGCATAATAGGAGGAAAAATGATGAACGCAATACCCTATGTTATCGAACAATCGTCTCGCGGTGAAAGATCTTATGATATCTATTCAAGATTGTTAAAGGATCGTATTATTATGATCGGTGATGAAATAAATGATGCAGTAGCAAATAGTGTTGTTGCTCAACTTTTATTCTTATCTGCTGACGATCCTGAGAAAGATATTTCTATCTATATAAATAGCCCTGGCGGATCGACATCTGCTGGGTTTGCAATTCTTGATACGATGCAATACATTAAACCTGATGTACAGACAATATGTATCGGTCTTGCTGCTTCTTTTGGGGCAATGTTACTTTTGGCGGGTACGAAGGGGAAACGCTTTGCATTACCTAATAGTGAGATTATGATACATCAGCCTTTAGGCGGTGTTCGTGGTCAGGCGACAGATCTTGAAATTTCTGCAAAAAGAATTTTAAAGCTTAAAGATCACATAAATAAAATGATTTCTGAACGTACAGGTCAGTCAGTTGAAAAGGTTGCACACGACACTGACAGAGATTATTTTATGTCAGCTGAAGAAGCAAAGGAATATGGGATTATTGATAAAATAATTTATGAATAACGAATAACTGAAAGGAGTACACTTTTTTTGTGTGTACTCCTTTTTAGTTTTTTTAAAAGGTAAGAAAGCATAAAATTTACTAAGGATATTAGGCATGAAAAGTGTCTGCTGTGTCTAGCTCCAGCGCCTATCGGCTAGCGGATTTCTCCGTCTTCTCCCTACGATAAGCGGGCATCTACTCGTCCCTCGCAGTGTCTCCTTTATCTCAGTCGAAGACTACGAAATCCGTACGCCGATGAGAAGTCGCTTATGTTTTTCTTATTCTGCTTGTTGGGTTAAAAATGCACTCTGAACTTGACTAACTGCCGTTTGAGCTTGAGCAATTTCATTTGTAGCTTGCTTAATTGCTTCCATAGCTAAAGTAGGATCAGAAGAAGACTTTTCAATTGCTTGACTTAGTAAACTTTGAGTAAGTGTAACATTTGCTTTTGCTTGATTTAATTGATTTACGTCAATTTGTTGTTGAGGCATATTCAACACTCCTTAAAAATTTATTCCTCAATATGATGACCATACAATTATGAAATTATGATTAGAAAAAATCCCCTTTAATTCAGGATAACCATTCGTATTATTCCGAATTTAACAAACGCAACACTCAAAATAGAAATACTATTGACGTTTTCATTCAATCTATGTTAATGTTATATCAATTTAAAATACTTTAGTTTGGTAGAGTGATAATGTAATAAAGAAATAGTGCCAGGAAGTGATAAAATGATGTTTTTGCCGAGTGGAAGCAAGGACGATATAGGAAGGATTGTCAGTAGTAGGAACAGGGTTTTTGAAGTGTTTCGTCAGGTAATTTCTAATAGAGGTTTTCATGAAATATCTACTCCGGCTGTAGAATATGCGGATACATTTACAAATAAACACGTAGGTATGTCTCTCCAAGGTTTGCTGAAGTGGTTTAATCGAGATGGAGCAATAGAGGTGTTACGTCCTGATTGGACAACAGCGATTGCACGAGCATTAGCTAAACAAAGTCATCATCCACAGAAATGGGCATATCAAGGTTCTGTTTTTCGAAGTGATAAACCTGGAATGGAAATGAGACAGGCTGGAATTGAAATTGTTGATTACCCTCCTTTTCTAGGTGAGAGTGAATGCTTGTTAATGGCTATAGATTTTTTGGAAGGGTTGAATATTGAACAATATTTAATTGAGCTTGGACATACAGGGATTTTTGATGAACTGACCAAGCAACTTACATTAAGTGAGGAAGAAATGGAAGCTCTTCGGCTTGCTATGCATGATAAAAGAAAAGATGAGGTTTACAAATTAGCATTGAATAAGGGGCATCTAGATATTGCGGAGGAGCTTCTTCATTTAGTGGATGCTTATGGTTCTTTTACAACTATATTAATGGAATATGAACAGAGATGGGAGAAACACCCTAAGCTTTTAAATATACTAAAACATTTAAAAAAAGTAGCTGATATGTTAGATGCCATTGGGGGAGAAGAGGTTATTGTGGATCTAGGAAAGGTGAAGAAATTACCTTATTATTCAGGCATTATGTTTAGAGGTTTTCTAAAAGAAACTGGGGCTACATGCTTTTCTGGTGGTCGGTATGACCAATTATATGATCAATTTGGTCAACGTCGTAGTGCTGTAGGTTTGGCATTTGATGTAGATGTTTTGTCAGAACAAATTGATATTGATCCAAAAAAAGAGACCATCTGCATTATTGCTTCAGATGAAAAACTTGTTTATGCTGAAAAACTTAGACAACAATTTAAAAATTCTATTGTAGATATACAATACGAAGTTCCTGAAATAAACTCCTATGATAAAGTACTTTACATAAACGGGAGCGAAGGAAGGTATGAGGTAAATTGAAAGTATGTATTGCTTTGACCAAAGGGAGATTAGAAGAACAATTTTTAGAGTATTTCCAATTATTATCATATGATATTCAACCTTTGATGAATAAGGGAAGGAAGCTAAGTGTTGAAACAGATATGTGCAAATTTATTTTTGCCAAAGGAGTTGATGTTGCAACATATGTAGAACATGGTGTTGCAGATCTTGGGATTGTTGGTGAGGATATTCTTCTTGAATATCAGCCAGATGTTTTTGATTTATTACCACTCCCTTTCGGAAAATGTCGTTTTGCAATCGCAGGACAAAAAGACAAGGATTTGAAAAATAGAAAACGAAAAATCGCAACAAAATATCCTAATGTAACAAATAAATATTTTCGAAAAAAAGGAGAATCAGTTGATATTGTAAAACTTGATGGTTCTGTAGAATTAGCCCCTATTTTAGGATTAGCTGATGCTATCGTCGATATAGTTGAAACGGGTACAACATTAAAAGAAAATGGACTCACTGTGCAGGAATTCATTCATAGTATTTCAGCTCGTTGTATTGCTAATCGATCCTCATTAAAAGTAAAAAGAGATGTATTGACACCAATTATTGATGCGATTGCACCAAAGGAGGGAGTTAGATGATTCGATCTTTATCTCCAGAACAATATATCAAAGCTTTTATCCATTCACGTAATAAAGGCAAATCGATAAATAATACAGTGATGGAAACCGCGAAAGAAGTAATTGAGCAAATTCGATTACATGGAGAAGAGGCTTTAAGGGAGTATGTTAATAAGTTTGATGGACATATTCCAGAACAATGGGAAGTTTCAATGGAAGAGCGGAAGCAAGCTTGGAAGAAAGTTTCACCAGAGGTTGCAGAATCACTTAAAAAGGCGGCAACTAATATCCGGAATTTTCATACGAAACAATTACAGCAATCAAAGATTATGGAAATGACAGAAAATATTATTTCAGGTCAATTATTTCGGCCGATTGAGCGAGTAGGGATTTATGTACCAGGTGGGACCGCATGTTATCCATCGACCGTTCTAATGAATGCTATTCCTGCTATATTAGCGGGTGTAAATGAGGTAATTATGACAACCCCAGTCAGATTTGGTGAAAATATTGCACCGATTCTTTCAGTTGCTGCTGATATTGCAGGGGTTCATAAAATTTATAAAATAGGCGGCATTCAAGCAATTGCTGCTTTAGCATATGGAACCGAAAAAATAACTCACGTCGATAAAATCGTTGGACCAGGAAATTGCTATGTCGCAGCAGCTAAAAGCCTTGTCTATGGTGATGTAGGGATCGAT
Source organism: Heyndrickxia sp. NPDC080065 (assembly GCF_050281185.1). Classification (NCBI taxonomy): domain Bacteria; kingdom Bacillati; phylum Bacillota; class Bacilli; order Caryophanales; family Bacillaceae; genus Heyndrickxia; species Heyndrickxia sp. NPDC080065. Next base: position 79,447 of record NZ_JBNNWS010000015.1, read on the forward strand.
ATGATTGCAGGACCGTCAGAGGTAGCGATTATTGCAGACGAATCGGCAAACCCAGCCTATATTGCAGCAGATTTAATCGCTCAAGCAGAGCATGATGAAAATGCTCGTACATTTCTTTTTTCAACTTCTAGAGAAATGATTTTGCAAACGGAAAAAGAATTAGAAAAGCAATGTTCGACTTTACCAAGGGAACATATTGCTGTTCAATCATTAAAATTACAAGGGGCAAGTGTTTTTGTAGATAGTATTGATATGGCATTTGAATTAGTCAATCAATTGGCACCTGAACATTTAGAAATTCAATTAGATAATCCGTTATTTTATTTGAGTAAAGTGAGGAATGCAGGTTCTGTTTTTTTAGGACATTATACTCCAGAAGCGATTGGTGATTATATCGGTGGACCTAACCATGTACTCCCTACTTCTGGTACAGCAAGATTTTCCTCAGGGCTTTCCGTAGATGATTTCATGAAAAAAACAACCTATTTATATTATTCTGAGAAAGCATTGAAGGATGCAGCAGTGCATATCATCAATATTGCAACAGAAGAAAAATTAGCAGGTCATGTACGTGCAATCGATATACGATTCAATAATAGAATATTGAAAGAAATATAAATATTTAACAGCAAGGACTGTGGAAAACATTTGATATTTAATGGCTTAGGGATTGGAGTGGAACTAAATGCGTACAGCCACAAAAACTAGAAAGACGAATGAAACACTAATTCATGTTTCATGTAACTTAGATGATTCAACGAATGTATCGACTCATACAGGAGTTGGTTTTTTTGACCATATGTTAGAGTTGTTTGCTAAACATGGAAAGATTGGCTTAATGATTAATGCTGAGGGAGATTTGCATATCGACGGCCACCACACAGTGGAGGATGTCGGGATTGTATTAGGCCAAGTAGTTAAAGAAGCGCTAGGGGATAAACAGAGTATTGCCAGGTATGGTTCTGCATATGTTCCAATGGATGAGTCGTTGGGTTTCGTTGCTATAGATATTAGTGGAAGGCCTTACTTACATTTCGAAGCAGAATTTAAAAATCCAAAATTAGGGAGCTTCGATACGGAATTAGTTAAAGAATTTTTCACGGCGTTTGCATTTCAGTCAGGTATCACTCTTCACGCTAGAGTTTTATATGGTGAGAATACTCATCATAAGATCGAATCATTATTTAAAGCATTAGGTCGTGCACTTTCACAGGCTATCAGTATAGATCCAACTATAAGAGGAGTAAATTCTACAAAGGGGCTAATTGAATGATTGCAATTGTTGATTATGGAATGGGAAACATCGCAAGCATTTCCAATGCTTTTAAAAGCTTAGGTTATGACATTTGCATTTCAGATCGGATGGAGGATCTTGAAAAGGCTTCACATATTATCCTTCCTGGAGTAGGCTCTTTTCAAGCAGCTGCATCTGAAATAGAGCGAAGAGGATTGCGGGAAGTATTGCAGCATTTAGCAATAACTAAACCGATTTTAGGGATATGCTTAGGAATGCAATTATTATTTACTGAAGGTTTAGAGGGTGGAAGGTCAAAAGGATTGAATTTAATACCGGGTACAGTTGAAAAGATAAAAACGGAATCCATCTTACCTCATATCGGTTGGAATACGTTGAATTTCCGAAATTCCGAGTATGCTGATTACCAAAATAAGTATATGTATTTCGTTCATTCGTATGTTGCAAACACACCATCAGAATACATCATAGCAACGACAAATTATGGCGCAAACATTCCTTCCATAGTTCGAAATGGAAACGTCATTGGGATGCAATTTCATCCAGAAAAAAGTGGAGAAATGGGGAGGAAACTAATTCAGGCATTTCTACAAGCGGGGGAAAAAGCAAAGATGGGAGTAATGTAAGATGAAAGTAATTCCAGCAATCGATTTAATAAATGGAAGCTGCGTGAGGCTTTATCAAGGTGATTTTAGCAAAACTACTGAAGTAGCAAGCAATCCTAAATCACAATTATTACGATTTATTGAAGATGGTGCTGAAATGATTCATATTGTTGATTTAGATGGTGCCCGTATCGGTTCACCGAAACAATTTGAATTAATTAACACATTAACATCTCTTTCTAAAGTGCCAATTGAGGTTGGTGGAGGGGTCCGTGATCTTGAAACGATTGAAAAATATATTTCTATAGGCGTTTCTCGGATCGTTCTTGGAACATCTGCACTTGAAGATCAGATGTTTTTAAAAGATGCATTGACTCAATACAATAACCAGATTGTCATTGGAATTGACGCAAAAAATGGAAAAGTTGCTGCTCGTGGATGGGAAATGGTGTCTGAAGTTAACTATATTGATTTTGCTAAAAAAATGGAGCAATTAGGTGTACAAACAATCATTTATACAGATATAACGAAAGATGGAACAATGAGTGGTCCTAATTTAGAGGAGCTTGAACAAATTTCTAAGGCAGTTAGCTGTACGATTGTTGCTTCTGGAGGAATTCGTAGTGTCGAAGATTTACATTCTTTGAGTGAAATTGGTATTTCAGAGGCCATAGTAGGAAAAGCCATTTATGAAGGTAAGGTTAAACTCCAGGGGGAAAGAATATGATTGCAAAAAGAATTATTCCCTGCCTTGATGTTAAAGACGGAGAAGTAGTAAAAGGAACGAATTTTGTATCATTACGTAGTGTGGGAGATCCAGTAGAATTGGCTTCCTATTATTCGCAAAACGGTGCGGATGAACTAGTTTTTTTAGATATTTCGGCCACCACAGATGAAAGAAATACTCTTATAGAGATGGTAAAGAGAACGGCAGAAAATGTATTTGTGCCATTTACCGTCGGCGGGGGTGTAAGATCAATTGATGATATCACCCGATTATTAAAAGCAGGAGCGGATAAAGTGTCAATAAACTCTGCTGCTGTTGCTAACCCTAATTTGATAAGAGAAGCCTCTTATCGATTTGGATCACAATGTATAGTTGTAGCAATTGATGCAAAACGGTTTCAAGATTCATGGCATGTCATGACCCATGGAGGTAGAAAAAATACAGATATTGATGCAATAGAATGGGCAAAAAAGGTAGAACAATTAGGTGCAGGGGAAATTTTATTAACGAGTGTTGATAAAGATGGAGTAAAAAGTGGCTTTGATATTCCTTTAACTGAAGCTATTGTAAACGCAGTAAGGATACCCGTTATTGCTTCAGGCGGATGCGGACATCCAAAGCATTTTCTGGAAGTATTTAAAAAAACAAATGTATCGGCAGGTTTGGCTGCATCCATCTTTCATGAAGAAGCTTATACAATTCGCGAGGTAAAGCAGTTGTGTGAAGTGAATGGAGTGAATATTAGAAATGCTTGATTTTACTAAAGGGTTAATACCTTCAATTATAGTTGATAGTTATACAAACGAAATATTAATGTTGGCCTATATGAATCAAGAGGCATATAAAAAAACATTAGAAACAGGAGAAACTTGGTTCTATTCACGTTCCAGGCAGTCACTGTGGAATAAAGGAAAAACATCAGGTAATAAGCAATTGGTAAAGTCCATATTTGTAGACTGTGATAAAGATTCATTATTAATCTATGTAGACCCTTTAGGGCCAGCTTGTCATACGGGTCAAAAAACTTGTTTTTATCAAAAGATTAAAGAGTTTGATAAGGTACCTCCCAAACCAATAGCAAAGGAAACAATCTATGAGGAATTAATGACTGAAATTATAAATCGTAAAACAGTACCAGCTAAAAATTCCTATACAAATTATTTATTTGAAAAAGGAATCGATAAAATTGGAAAAAAGATTATTGAAGAAGCAGGAGAAGTTGTTATCGCTGCTAAAAATTGCAATTATCAGGAAGTGGTCAATGAATGTTGCGATCTATTCTATCATTCTTTTGTTCTATTAGCAGAGCAAAATATTCCACTTAAAGAAATCGAAGCGGAGTTGAAACAACGTTTTTCAAAAAAAGGAAATAGTAAGGGTGACAGAAAAGAAATCGCTGAGTGGTAATACATTAGAAATGATATATAGAAGAATAGTTTAGACACTAAGTATGTATAATTGAACTTAGTGTCTTTGTCATCGTTTAGGAAATTATAAAATATTCGCACTGTGGGATAACTTTATGAAGAGCGAGGTTTACGTCTAGCTCCAGCGCCTATCGGCTAGCGGATTTCTCCGTCTCCTCCCTACGATAAGTCAACATCGGCTCGTGAACTACCTCACCATGTTTCCTTTATCTCAGTCGAAGACTACGAAATCCGTACGCCGATGAGCAAGGCGCTTGCGCTTTTGTTCTTTATCGGTGTTTTTGCAAAATTATTGCCTTATGAATAAAGACTACTATTTAAAATAGAAAGAATGCGGGCATTTTTTCGTGACTAAATCGTTCAATCTTTAGTTGGAAATGCAACTTTGTTAACGAAAAGAGCTCTATTTATTGTTTATTAGGTTGAGCCAAGTCTTGCAAAAATAAGGTTGCCGATAAATATTTTCTAGCATACATTTGAAAATAGGCGGTATACACTGATAAGGTTGCAATAACAATCGTATTTCTGATTGCTTCACGTTGATGGTTTGCCAGATGAGCATATTCATCTACCATTTGTTTTGCAGTTGTTTCAATCATGTTCTCAATGTCACTAACAGTTTTTTTAGTCGTATCATAATCCTTATGATTAATTTGATCAAACAAGGTGGAATAACATGCATATAAGTGAACAGGATTAATTAAATCATCATTTTCATTTTCCGGGTCATTCACAACTAGTTTTAGTAACTTTCGTATTGAATCAAAATCTAAAGCCGTTTTTAAATCTTCAACAAGGAAAAGTAAGGCTGTTTGTTCTAATGAATACTTTTTTCCTTTTTGCGGTGAGGAAATCATATCTTTAATATCCCTTTTCACCCAATTTTGAACGGCTGTTATTGAAAAATTAGTATTTTCTATTTGATTACCTAGTGCAACAATTTCATTTAAAGAAAAAGATACATCCGCTTTTTCATATTTAATCACTTTTTCAAAAATAGGGGCTAGTATAGTGGTAATAAATTCAGTCATAGGTTTTTGTTCTTGAACGGTTATATTGTTCGAACGGACCCATGCATCTTGTAAAATGTTTATAGGCTTTTTATTATTCCATCCTTTAAGTGATAATAAGAGTTCAGCCATTTCTTTTCTAGTTAATTGAAATGCGAGCATTTTTTCAACCCCATGTATCAAAAGTTCTTATGAACTTATATTATGATTAGCATAAAGAAATGTCAAACCCATTATTATAGATAATTTCATTAGATTTATGGTCTAGGAAAATATTAATATAAAGAAGAGTTATAGAAAATACTTGCTTTTTATTAGATAAGTTCATATAATAAGTTCATAGGAACCTAAAATAATTTGAGAGAGTAAATTACTCTTGAAATTAAAAAAGGAGAATTACAAGTGCGAAAAAAATTATTAATGTTTTTAACTGTATTTACACTTATTTTCACTGTTTCTAGTCTCGGTTTTGTTGATGATGCATCAGCAAAAGGTTTCCGATCAGGAAAGAGATCTTTTAATCCGACACATTCGAATCAATTTTCACCAAACAAAAGTACGAATAATAACAAAATTAAACAAGATACACATACTAATTCTACCAATAAATCCTTTACGAAGAACAGCAGTAACAAAGGTGGATTTATGAAAGGCATGCTTCTTGGAGGTTTAGGTGGATTATTAATTGGAAACTTATTTGGTGGACTTGGTCTAGGCGCTTTTGGATCGATTCTTGCTGGGTTCGTCAATGTTATCATTATAATCGGTGTGATTATGATTATTGCGCGGATCTTTAAATTCTTTAAACGCAATAATTCAGAAAGATACAATTCATAATGGAGAAGACAGCCATTTTTGAACAAGATATAGTTAATGCCGTTTGTATTTATGTTGCCGATAAATACTATGTACAGCCAGAAGAAGTATCGGTAGAATTAATTTTTGATGATGAAAGCGGCTTTTCAGCTGAGATAGAGATTAATGATCGTTTACAAAAGTTAACAGAGTTAAATTTAATCGAGGCACTCCGTCATTGGCTTGATTCCGAACATGGATTAGACCCTATGGCAGTAGGTTTAGAATTGGAATTAGATGAACAAGAAGGAATCATTGCATATGTCAGTTAATAGCAAAATCTAGAGGGAAAATCCTCTAGATTTTTTTGTGGTTTAAGAATATTCTTTTAATATAGTTGATAAATTATTATTTTCGAGTAAGGGGGGCAGGGGATGCGGTCAATTTTTATAGGTATATGTGCATCACTCTTTTTTGCGGTTACTTTTGTCCTAAACCGCTCCATGGAATTATCGGGTGGGAACTGGCTTTGGAGTGCGTCATTGCGATATTATTTTATGATTCCATTTTTATTGGCAATTGTTATTTGGAGGAAAAATTTAAAGGCACTGTTTATAGAGATGAAAAAACATCCGTATCAATGGATGATTTGGAGTTTTATTGGATTTGGTTTGTTTTATGCACCATTATGTTTTTCTTCTGCCTATGGACCGGGGTGGCTTATTGCAGGGACTTGGCAAATTACCATTATATCAGGCTCTTTACTTGTCCCTTTATTTAATGAGGTCGTTCAAACTTCAGATGGACCGATTAAAATAAGAGGGAAAATTCCTGTAAAGGGTTTATCCATGTCGTTAATTATTATACTTGGTGTGTTTTGTATGCAATTAGATCAAGGGCAGCAAATCTCGTTAAAAGATGCCTTGCTTGTAGTTATACCTGTTATTATTGCTTCATTTGCTTATCCTCTTGGTAATCGAAAGATGATGCAAATTTGTGAAGGAAGATTAGATGCCTTCCAGAGGGTACTTGGGATGACGATTGCAAGTTTACCTTTTTGGATTATTTTGTCTTGTTATGCTCTTGTGACCGATGGTTTTCCAAGTATTAATCAAACAACTCAATCCTTAATTGTTGCTTTATCTTCAGGTGTCATAGCGACGGTATTGTTTTTCAAAGCTACCGACTTAGTGAAAGATAATATATCACAACTTGCTGCAGTTGAAGCGACTCAATCAATGGAATTATTATTTGCCTTAATAGGTGAAATTGTATTTTTACACACTGCAATACCATCCATACTTTCATTATTTGGTATTTTTCTAGTTATTATTGGAATGATCTTACATAGTTATGTATCTCGTTCTAAGGATGTAGTGATAAATAAAAAAGTAAACGTTTAGCGAGAATTGAATAAGATGTGTTCCTAAAATTATTCTTTAAAAATATGTATGAATTTTATTATTTAAACCAACTTATATGAAAGAGGTATACATTTAGAAATAGAGGTGATTATTTTGGACACATCATTAGCATACTTAAGAGAATCTTTATCCAATCATTTAAATCGCTCGACTGGTCAAGAAGTATATAAAAAGTTACAGACAAACCATTATAAAAATGAAGAGGAATTCGTTCGTGACTTAGCTGAAGAAGAGGTTGCATTTTTAAATAAAATATTGAGAGATGAAATACGCTACGCTGAAGAGGAACAGGATCAGAAACGTGTCATGGAACTAAATGAAGTATATGAATTGCTAATATAATGTGGTACTTTTCGCTTCAAAAACACCAAAGTTTAAGAAAAGATCCTATTTAATTCTACGCTAAATACAAGGAGTTGTTTCAATTTGGGTGCAATAGAAAGATATGGCTATGTGTTCGAACCTGAATTTAGTGTGATTAACCGTGATGGAGCAATTCACGTTTATAAGGATGGACAATTTGTAGAAGAAATCAAGTTTGAATTTTTTGGTGAATTTCCAGAGCATAATCAAATTGAAGAATTAGTTAATCACTATTGTGCTCAAATGAATAAAAATGGAAAATAGTTTTAGTTACTATAATTTGATTATGTAAACTTAGATTTTGTGGAATATTAAGTAGGGTAGACGATCAATAAAATTGTCTACCCTAATCATTTTATAAGAAACTTTTTTTTGCTAAAATAGTGTTTAGATTATGCTATAACTTTTAAAGTTTTTCATGAAGTGTAAAATAATGAAAATAGGTGTAATTGGGATAGGGGATATTGCAAAAAAAAGCAAATCTTCCTGTGTCACATGAGATTTGTGAAAAATTAGTTCATGATTTTAAGAGAGTGAATTAAATATTTTAATATCTATTATATAAAAGTAAAAAGACATAGATATAAAAACTGTCAAATAAATATTAGTAATTGAATTTTAAGTTTCATTGAATTGAAGGAGTAATGGAGCATGGAGAATATATTTGAAAAATACGCAAATCGAACACCATCTATTATTGACGAAGAAAAATTCAAAAAATATGCAGTTTTTCTTCCACTAATAAAAAAAGAAGAAGACTATCATATTCTTTTTGAAATTCGTGCTTATCATATGAGAAGACAGCCTGGAGAAATATGCTTTCCAGGTGGGAAAATTGATAAATCAGATATAGATCCTAAATATACTGCCTATCGAGAAACGTTTGAAGAACTTGGTATTCAACAAAATGATATCACTCATATTTTTCCATTGGATTATATGATGAATTCTTTTGGGACGATGATTTATCCATTTGCTGGAATCATTAAGAATGAGGAAAGGATTTTGCCAAATCCAGCAGAGGTTGCTAAAGTATTTACCGTTCCACTTTCGTTTTTTAAAAACACAGAACCAGAATGCTATAAAATTAATTTTAAGGTAGAACCTGAAAAGAATTTTCCTTTTCACTCGATTACCGGTGGAGAAAATTATAATTGGCAAATCCGTCACATGGATGAATATTTCTATTACTATAAGGATTATACAATATGGGGATTGACTGCCTATATATTAAAAAACTTTATTGAAATAATAAAAAAAGAGAATCTTAAAATGTAAATTGTCTTTGATAATAAAAGATTAATAGCTGAAAAAATCAGCAGTAATATAATAAAATACTTGCAAATAAGAATGATTACGTATTATTATTATTATTAAGAAGGACAAAAATAAATAGTAATAATTTTTTTGTTCTTTTGTTAGATAAATCGTAATGATTTTGTTTTAATTTATTCAGTTTAATTATTATGATTATAGTTTGTGTACGTTTTAATTTGAAATTAAATTCATGTTCTATTAATAGTGTAGTAGAATAATATTTTTATTTTTTCTAAATCGTAATAATATCGATTCATCTATCGATATAAATAGTAGAAATGGGGAAAAAAGTTGTTTCAAAAACATAATTTACTTACGGTATTTGTTTTATTTGCTATTTTTATATTAATTAGTGGTTGTGCAAATGAACAAAAGAATAGCAACAAGACAAACAATAATAAAAAGTTAGAAATTGTAACTACATTCTATCCTATGTATGAATTTACTAAAAATATTGTACAAGATAAAGCAAATGTTAAATTGTTAGTCCCTTCGAATATAGAACCACATGACTGGGAGCCTTCTCCTAAAGATGTAGGAAGTATACAACAAGCAGACTTGATGATCTATAATAGCACCTATTTAGAGACATGGGTTCCATCTATCGAAAAAAGTGTAAACAGAGATCATCTTTCTTTTGTAGAAGCAAGCAGTGGAATTGATTTAATGGAGGGTACTGAGCACCATAAGCATGAAATGGATCCGCATGTTTGGCTAAGTCCTGTATTAGCTCAGCAAGAAGTAAAGACAATTACAAATGCTGTAATTAAGGCAGATCCAAAAAATAAAACTTATTATCAAAAAAATAGTGATGAGTATGTAGCGAAACTAGCACAGCTTGATAATAATTATCGTACTGCACTAAATAATGTAAAAAGAAGAGAGCTAATTACTCAGCATGCTGCATTTGGTTATTTAACAAAGGAATATGGGATAAAGCAAGTGCCAATTGCAGGATTGTCCCCATCACAAGAACCAAGTCCCGCAAAGCTTGGGGAGTTAAAAGAATTTGCTTTAAAACATAAAGTAAAGACAATCTTTTTTGAAGAATTAACTTCACCAAAAGTAGCCGAAACTTTGGCAACGGAAATTGGTGCTAAAACAGAAGTACTTCATACATTGGAGGGATTAAGCAAAAATGAGCAAGAACAAGGCCTTAATTATATAACAATCATGCATCAAAACCTCGAGGCAATAAAAAAATCACTGGATGAATAAATAAAAAACTAGTTTTATAAATAGCGTGTGTCACAAATTTAACGCACGCTATTTTATGTAGTGCAGAAAGGAATGATCTGTTTGAAATTGGCTTCTTTAGATAATATTGTTTTTGGCTACACTCATGTTCCTGCGTTGAATGGAGTGTCATTTGAATTAAACAGTGGAGAATTCGTTGGAATCACCGGTCCTAATGGAGCATCAAAATCCACTATGCTTAAGATCATGCTCGGCCTGCTTAAGCCGTGGGAGGGTGAAGTCAAAATTAGTAAGAAAAATGCAGAAGGAAAAAGATTAACGATTGGGTACGTTCCTCAACAAATTGCTTCCTTTAATGCTGGATTTCCAAGTACAGTTATTGAGTTAGTTAGGTCTGGAAGATACCCGAAAGGAAAATGGTTTAAAAAACTTGATGAAATTGACGAGATAAATGTAAAAAATGCTTTAGAAATGGTTGGAATGTGGGAATTTAGACATCATAAAATTGGAGCTTTATCAGGTGGACAAAAGCAAAAGATCTGCATCGCTCGTACATTAGCTTCTGAACCGGATTTAATGGTTTTAGATGAGCCAACTACTGGAATGGATCATGAAAGTAGAAAAGGATTTTATGAATTTATGAGCCACCAAGTAAAAAAACATAATCGAACAGTGGTTATGGTTACCCATGATCAGGATGAGGTAGAGAATTATCTTGATAAAATCATCCATTTAGAGAAAGGAGAGCAGGGTGGATGGAAATGTTTAACCTTGAATTCATGCAACGGGCGTTTTGGGCTGGCGGATTAATAGGGATTATTGCGCCGCTTTTAGGTGTATTTCTAGTTTTAAGAAGACAAGCTCTGATGGCAGATACACTATCCCATATTTCATTAGCAGGTGTAGCTATTGGATTTTTTCTTCATTCAAATATTACCTTATCAAGTATTTTGGTAGTAATTATAGGAGCTGTTGGGATTGAATATATGCGAAGAGCATATCATACGTATTCTGAAGTTTCCATTGCAATATTAATGGCTGCTGGACTTTCCTTTGCGTTGTTTTTAATGAGCATTAGTGATGGAGGGATGACAACGAGCATAGATCAATTCCTATTTGGTTCAATAGTGACAATAAGTTCTGGACAAGTATATACATTATTAGGTGTGACCATTGTCATTTTACTTTATTTCTTTATTCTAAGAAGGCCATTATATTTAATGACATTTGATGAAGATACTGCATTTACTAGTGGTATTAATACAAACCTTTTGTCTTTATCATTCAGTGTGATTACAGGTTTAGCTATCTCTGTGATTATTCCAACTATTGGGGTACTTCTAGTATCAGCGTTATTAGTATTACCTGCTGCTTTCGCTATCAGGTTAGCAAAAGGATTTAAAATGGTATTTGCAACGGCAATGATTCTCTCATTATTTAGTATTTTTACTGGGCTTATTTCTTCTTATTCATTAGGAACACCTCCAGGAGCAACAATTACGTTATTATTAGTTATTATTTTATTAATCGGTTTTATCATTCAAAAATTGGTATTGCATTTTACAAGAAGTATAAAACGCCGTTCAATAAGATAAAATCATATTTTTTTCGTGGTTGATATATTTAGGCTCTTTTCGTATAAATTGTTGCTTTTAGACTATAAACTTAGTCCGTTGATTTCCGCTCCAGACACTTGCTTTCCGCGGGGAGGGATGGGAGCCTCCTCGGCGTTACCGCCTGTGGGGTCTCCCACTTCCCTCTTTTTCCCGCAGGAGCCAAGTGTCCTCCGCTACAATCAACTCAGATTGTTAATAAAATATCACTAAAAAAGCAACAAACTTTACGAAAACAGCCTATATTTATGAAATAGGGATGTTCCATTGTAATTGTGGAACATCCCTATTATTATGCTACTTTATCTTGACCTTGATTATCTGAATCTTTTTTATTGGCTTTTTTTCCCCACCAGGTTGCAAGAAGTGGACCAGAAATATTATGCCACACACTAAATATCGCGCTTGGAACTGCGGCAAGTGGTGAGAAATGTGCGATTGCTAAACCTGCACCTAACCCTGAGTTTTGCATACCGACCTCAATAGAGATAGCTTTTTGGTCTTTATAATCTAATTTTAAAATTTTTGCTAAGAGAAATCCTATTAATAGGCCTAGACCATTATGTAAAACTACGATTACAAAAATAAGAAGTCCGTTTTGAAGAAGTTTTTCGGAATTCGCTGCGACTACTGCTGAAGCGACTGCAACAATACCAATAACCGAGATTAATGGGAGAGCTGCGACACTTTTCTCCACTTGTTTATTAAACAATAATTTCACAATTACTCCTAATACAATCGGTATAAGCACAATTTTAACAATAGACATAAACATATCTCCAGCAGATACAGGTAACCACTTACTAGCAAATAAAAGTGTTAATGCCGGAGTAAGGATTGGTGCCAGTAAAGTGGAAATTGATGTGACTGCAACAGATAATGCTGTATTTCCTTTAGCTAAAAATGTCATTACATTTGAAGCTGTTCCTCCAGGGCAACATCCTACTAAAATAACACCGACCGCTACTTCAGGGTCGAGCCCGAAAGCATTAGCAAGTCCAAATGCTAATAATGGCATGATGGTAAATTGACCGATGACTCCAATAAGCACACTTTTTGGAGCTTTAAATACGGCTTTAAAATCATTAAGAGAGAGCGTTAATCCCATTCCAAACATAATAATTCCTAATAACAAACTAATATGCGGCGCTATCCAAGTGAAGCCGCTTGGTAAAAAGTAACTTAAAATAGCGAATATAATTACCCATACCGCAAAGGTATTCCCTGCAAATTTACTGATACGTTCCAATGTTTTCAATTTTCTTTCCTCCTTTAAAGTATTATTATAATGTAATTTGTCGATTTTTCAATAAAATATTAATAATCTGAAAAGGATAAAGAAAATATCTTTAAAAATGAAGGAGGACTGTTTGAAAAAACCTTCTTCAAATGTGTGATTTAAATTTGATTTAATCTTTCGATTATCCTCCTCTTTTTGTAAAGCATTTTTCCTACTTCTCCTACATCTTGTATCATTGAACGATTTGTAAATGCACCAAACATAATTCCAGTAATAGGAACCGTTTGTAATAGCTTTTTCCATCCGAATTGATCGCGGAAGGAATAGACAATATCTCTCCATCCTTGTAATTGTGACATCATTTCGTATGAACGCTCATTATTATGATTAAAGGATGATAGCTCTTTTAGTATAGCTTTTTTTCCGGCGGCATCAGTCGAAGAAAATTGTAAGCACTTGAAAATAAATATTCTTTCATATTTTTCATTTGGATTATATCCATAAATAATAGCTATTTCTTGTAGTGTTTTTAATGATAATCCTAGAAGTGCCGGGATATCGATGGTTAAAGTAACAAGTCCCCCTATTCCAGTTGTTGCTCCTTGAAGCGTAGCTATTTTTGTTCTTCGTTCTATGATGCTATTACAAGCTTGATTCATGGAATGTATTGATAATTGATTCAAATCTTGAAGTTGATTGATTTCAACACTTGTTTCTTTTTGTAACAATTTAAATATATGTTTTTCATTTGTTAAATACTTACCTCCGTTTTGAATAAAACTTCCAATTTCATCTAACAAAATACCTATCTTATTGTGAATAAACTTTGGTGTTATTCGATCCAGAATTTTAAAGGGGATCTTGGTTATTCTTTTCCAAAACCAAATTCCACTGATGTTTTTTTCCCATTTTTCGATTTTACGTAGTTCTATAAACAATTCCTCTTTCGTCTCCATATCCATTCTCGCTTTCTATAGTTAAAAAATAAGTGATTTGAATAATTATTTCCTATTTTGGTCTAAACATTCTTGATATCTAAACATAGGTTTTTGTCACAGGTATAGGAGGTAAAAAATATGATACAGATAGTGAGTGATGTGAGGAGGATAGAAATGGAGAATCAAGAAGATGCAAAAAAATATTTGTCAGATGTAGATTCTTGGCTGAATGAAATTTCTTATTTTCTTATCGATTTAAACAATGATTCTAAAGAAGATATACATCAATTAATCAATGAAACGAAAGGATTAGTTAGAGAGGAAAGGGAGCGTCAAGAGATTGAAGAGTCAGGATTGATTACCATTCAATACTCCGTCCAAGATATTAACGATTATATTCAGACGCGAGTGAATGAACTGGAGAGACAGCAGGGAGCAGTAACAATAGGCAAACATAAGCTCCCACCTTTACCATATGCCTATGATGCTTTAGAGCCATATATTAGTAAAGAAATTATGATTTTACATCATGATAAACATCATCAAAGCTATGTAGAGGGATTAAATAAAGCGGAAAAAATGATGAAGGAAGCAAGGGATAGAAATAACTATGATCTGATAAAGCATTGGGAGAGAGAGGCGGCTTTCCACGGCTCTGGACATTACCTCCATACTATCTTTTGGGATGTGATGAATCCGAAGGGCGGGGGCCAGCCTCATGGTGAATTGTTAAAACAAATACAAAAAGACTTTGGCAGCTTTGATAAATTCAAAAGGCATTTTTCGGAAGCAGCGAAAAAGGTTGAAGGGGTGGGGTGGGCCATTTTAGTTTGGTCGCCAAGAGCGCATCATTTGGAAATACTACAATCTGAAAGGCATCAATTATTAACCCAGTGGGATACGATCCCTCTTCTCGTTTTGGATGTTTGGGAGCATGCTTATTATTTACAATATAAAAATGATCGAAATAAATATGTAGATAATTGGTGGAATATTGTGTACTGGTCAAATGTGGAAAAACGATTTAATAAAGCAAAAGAATTGAAGTGGGATCCGTATTAGGGTTTGGATGTTTTAAGAAATGGTATAAAAGTAGCTCACACTTATCGTCGAAGAAAGTGTGAGCACATGATTATTCTTGATTGAATAAATGATGTAGTAAACGCTCCTTATCAGTGAAAAATTGTTTCATAATTGAATAATGTTTCGTATTCTCTAAAGAAGTTTCAAAAATTCCATCATTAGTAAATTCAAAAATCCTTGAATGTGGGTATGCCATAATAATTGGTGAATGAGTAGCGATAATGAATTGTGAATTTTGATGTACTAATTCATCAATTCTAGACAACATTGATAATTGCCGTATTGGTGAAAGTGCTGCTTCCGGTTCATCAAGGATATATATACCATTTCCAATAAATCGATTTAAAAAAGTAGCGAAAAATGATTCTCCGTGAGATTGCTTATGTAATGAAACACCCCCAAATGAATCAATAATAGGTGGTCCAAATGCGAATTCTTTATCTAATTCCTCAATGTTTGAAGCAACATTGTAAAAAGTTTCAGCACGGAGAAAAAATCCATCCTTAGGTTTATTAACTCCCTTTACAAGCTTAATATATCTATCTAATTCAGAATGAGAGTCATAGGTAGAAAAATTAAAGTTAAATGTTCCTCCTTCCGGATTGAAGCCTGTTGCAACAGCAATGGCTTCCAATAGGGTAGATTTCCCCATTCCGTTTTCTCCGACTAAATAGGTTACCTTTGGATGAAAGGAAAGTTTATTTAGTGTCTTAACGACAGGCAGGTTGAAAGGGAAATGATTGAATGAAGGAATCTCATTTCGCTTTAGCTCAATGAATTTAATATATTGGTTACTTGATAATAAGTCCATTTGTTAAACCTCATTTTTGTACTTTATAATTTGTATTTATTTACCTTTTTTTAATAATGTCCCTCGATAGATTGCTTCGCGTAATTCCATTTCATAATATTTTATTTCAGGCAAGCCCATTTCTTGTGCAATAGAAATTTCATTAGCCCTCCCATTTATAATGCCATTATTTGTTATATTTCGCCATTTCTTGTTTAACTCCTTTAAAATTTTGAAAAAGGTGGGGAAATAGCATTGGAAAATTTTAAAAAAATGTTTTACCAAAACCTTGATTATTTAAAATATATCTGTTATTCTAAGAATGAATTATTTTTGTTCGGTATGTAAGGAAGAGAAAGTGTTTAACTTATCGCCTAATATCACTTGAGCAAGGATAGTAATACATTGTGTGTATAACACACTAGGAGGAAATTAACATGGCACAAGGTACAGTAAAATGGTTTAACAGCGAAAAAGGTTTCGGCTTCATCGAAGTAGAAGGCGGAGACGATGTATTCGTTCATTTCTCAGCGATCCAAGGCGAAGGTTACAAAACACTTGAAGAAGGTCAAAAAGTAACTTTTGACGTTGAGCAAGGTCAACGTGGAGCTCAAGCTGCTAACGTTCAAAAAGCTTAATTGCTAAAATGAAAAAACAGACTCTATATGGGTCTGTTTTTTTGTACGTTTTTTAGGAAATTAAAAACCCTACTATAAAGTTATAGTAGGGACAAAAAGGTAACAGTAAATGGTATTTTTATTATAACATAGAAAGATGGAATAGCTTATAAAAATTTTTCTTTTATGAAAAATTTTTTCATTATTTTTATTCTTTAATGTTGATAATTCAAATTTAGTCTTTTTTTGTATCATTTCAATAATGTGCTGTAAATCATATTGATTCAGATATTATAAATATTTAATAAAACGCTGAGGGGCTTCTAAAAATTGTTTTGTAACCATAACATGCTCCGTTTCTTCAAAGGCTATATTTGCCGGTGGGGAAGAGTCAAAAGTATATAAGTCTGCATTAGGAATCCCCATTAATATTGGAGAATGAGTAACTATAATAAATTGAGAACCGTTTTGTACTGCTTCAAGAATAATACTTATTAATGTAAGTTGTCGCATGGGAGATAAAGGTGCTTCGGGCTCGTCAAGTAAATAAAGCCCATTTGGCTTAATGCGTGCTTGAAAGAAATCTAAAAAGCTTTCCCCATGGGATCTTGTTTCCAAACCATTTTGATAGAGATGATTTAGTTGATTGAGTGTTCGTTCGTGTGGAAGGGATGCTAAGGATTTTGCATACGCTGATTTATTTTTGTATTTTTCTTCTATTTGAGTCAATTCATTTTCCGCATCTACTCTCATTTGTTTGATTCTCTTTGTGAATGAGATAAAATCCTCTGCTCTAAGAAAGAAGCCTGTTCTTGTCTTTATCTTCCATTTTATATAAAAAGAATCTGCTAATTCCTTGGCATAAAGAAAATCAGGATCATCCTTTACTTCGACACCTCCTGCGGCTGGAAGTTGACTGGCCGCTGAGATTCCTTCCAGAAATGTTGATTTTCCGCTACCGTTTTCACCGATAAAAATAGTAATAGGATTTATAAAAGAAAGGGATTGAAATTGCTCAAAGATCGGCAATGAAAAAGGATAATGACGTCTAGAAGCAATTTCCTTCAATTGTATAGATTGAATAAACATATTTTTATCACCTATCATTTTTTTATAAAAAACCGCAGGAATTATGCGGTTTTCATTATTTTGCTTTAATACATTCAGTGCATTTCTTAAAGTCGCCTTGCAGTAGATGTAGCTCCTTGTATCCTATACGGTGCAATTTAAGACAATATGAGTACTTCTCATTCCGCTTTGGTAATACAGATAAGCAGGTTTATCCGGACGATTTTCTTTTATCCATGATAGTTTTTATGATTCTTATATATTGAACATCTCCCAGACCATATTGTGGGAAAAGATGAAATAAATGATTCAGCAAGTCATCTAGAGACTTATCAAGATTTTTCTTAATATAAGCTGTAATTTCGTTATCTTCCTTTAAATAATCGAAATAAAGATTTATTCCCTGATACATGACTGGAATTAATTGAACATTAGGAATACGATGTTGAATCAGAACTTGTTCATAAATTTCTTTATATCTATCTAGTTGTATTTCAATTTCTTCCACATCATAAGTCGTTTCCTTTACCATATGGTAGTATACTTTTCCTTTATACCCAACTTGATCCAGATATGCTAGTACTGTAAGTAAATTCATCTGACAAAACATGTCATCTCCAAACCATAAAACAATGCATTTATATTGTTTTTCAAACAGTGGTTTTAAAGTGTTAATAGTAATTTTCTCATATTCCTTTAAAGATACTTGATGTCCTGACGCTCTTATTTTATTAAATTCGTCACTAAATATTGTAGAACAGGTATCATTGGAACACATGGCTTCATTAAAAGGAACATAGTCACTTTGTCCCATTAACTGCTGTGAAAAAAATTCTTCATACATCTTCTGTCCGTTTAAAATATTCAATATATCTTGATCAAACTGTTCAGCGATTTTACTTTGTAAAGTTTCGATTTTTAATTTCTGAGAAATTTCCAAAATATATCCCTCCTTTATACCAGTCATATTGAGTTTCACAAAGGATTGCAGTGGCATCGGATTTTTTCTAAATGTATTAGGACTAATACCGAATGTACGTTTGAAAGCTCTTGTAAAAGCTTCTTGAGACGAATACCCATATTTAATCGCAAGATCAATCATTTTTTGATTTGTTTTTTCAAGTTCGATAGAGGATAGATATATTTTTCTAAGTGCTAAATATCTTTTTATACTAATTCCTGTCATTTGATGAAACTTGAAAGAACAGTAAAAAGGTGAATACCCCATATCATTTCCTAAGTTCTTTAAAGAAAAATCATCAAAAAGATGGTCTTCAATCCAATCTATCATCTCCTGGATTATATCGTTCACCCCCTAAGCCCTTACATCAATAATAAGCGAAGAGAAAATGAAATTTTTGATATAAGTTGTGTTTATTCATTATTTAGATGGACTTGATGATAAAAATTAAGATTTATTGGAAAATGAAAGAAAGACTATAAAAACTGTGAATGGTAATATAAAAATAAAAATCAGAGACATGATTGCCCCTGATTCATTTTCGGTTATTTCCAATTTAATTCAATAAATTCGTCTCTACCTGATTTTCTTCGGTCCTCTAAATACTCATTTTTATTTTTTTTATAATAGTCTTGATGATAATCTTCAGCAGGGTAGAATGTCTCTGCCGGTAATATTTTAGTAACAATTGGTTTGTTGAACTTACCACTATCACCTAGTATTTGTTTCGAAGCTTCAGCAAGTTTTTTTTGCTCTTCAGTATGGTAGAAAATCACAGTGCGATATGAATCCCCGCGATCATGGAACTGACCGCCATCATCAGTTGGATCAATTTGCTGCCAATAGATGTTTAGTAACTCATTGTAACTAAATATATTTGGATCGTATGTGATCTGTACGACTTCATAATGTCCAGAAGTACCTGATTTTACATCTTGATAGGTTGGGTTTTCTATATGTCCTCCTGAATAGCCTGAAATCACTTTGTGAATTCCATCCCATTGATCAAATGGCTTTACCATGCACCAAAAGCAGCCGCCTGCAAAAGTTGCCTTCTCTAATTGTTTTTCCATTTAGCATCCCCACAATCCAATTTCATAAAAAGTTTATTATATTCGGATAATATCATTTTTTTATGATATAAAGCAATTAAAGAGACTATCTTTCTTATTTTTATTTTTTTGATGAGGGTTGACACTAGTGTGTATTAAACATATAATACACCTATAAAGTGTATGAACCGAATAATACATACATCTTTCTAATCTTAGTGTATGAACTATATAATACACACAATAAACTGGAGATGTTTCTATGAAGATTAACTTTAATAATCGTGATCCTGTATACGTACAGGTTGTACGATATTTTAAGGAACAAATAGCAATTGGCATGCTAGAAGGCGGGCAAGAAATTCCGTCACGAAGGGAGCTTGCTTCGATGTTGAAAATTAATCCGAATACGGCGCAAAGAGCCTATAAAGAAATGGAGGAACAAGGGTTGATCCATACAGAAAAAAATTTTCCAAGTCGAATTACTAATGATGATGCAATACTAAGTAAAGTACGAACAGAATTAATCATGGAAGCAGTTGATTCTTTCGTTCAATCGATACGACCAATTAATGTTCCAGTTGAAGAGCTGCTGGACCTAGTAAAAGCGAAATATAATTCAACCGGCAAAGAAAGGGAGGAAATCGAGTGATTGAAGTACAAAATGTAACCAAAAAGTTTGGCCGTAAAAAGGTGTTAAATGGTATATCCTTTACGGCAAAAAAAGGCGAGATTACCAGTTTGATTGGAATTAATGGTGTGGGAAAAACGACTACCTTGAAAGCCATTTTGGGCCTTACACCTATCAATAGTGGAAGTATTTTAATTGATGGTGAAAAGTTGAATAAAAATAGTTATGAAAAAATAACGTTTATTCCTGATGCAATTACTGTTCTCCCGCAAATGACCATTCATGATGCTATGGTTTTTATGAACGACTTCTATCGAAGTTGGAATCAAAACCGAGCAAATGATCTACTTAGTTTTTTTAAATTAGATAAAAGTAACCGTATATCTGAATTATCAAAAGGAAATGTAGCAAAGGTAAATTTATTATTAGGACTGTGCCTGGATGTTGATTATGTTTTAATGGATGAACCTTTCTCAGGGATCGATATTTTCAGTAGAGAGCAAATTGCAGAAGTTTTCACGAGTCATCTTGTTGAAGACAGAGGTGTCATTATTACAACCCATGAGATTAATGATATTGAACATCTAATTGATAAAGTAGTCTTAATGGAAAATGGAACAGTTTTAAAGGAATTTAATACCGAGGAAAAAAGGCTTACTGAAGGGAAATCAGTTGTCGATGTTATGAGAGAGGTGTACCAGCCATGAACAAATTTTTAAAGCTAGTAAACTTTGAAATGAATCGTTTTAGAAAGTTTTTCTTGATATTATTAGGAATCACACTCACGCTTCAATTTGTTGGTGTAGTTGTAGAATCTATGATCTATACGAATAAAGCAAAACAATTGATGAATGAACAATCAATGACAGCTGCACAATACGTGCAGGATTACGGTCATATGGCTTTCACGCATATTATAAACACCTTATGGTTTCTAGGTCCTATTGCTATTTGTAGTGTAGCCATTACTTTTTATATCTTCCTTATTTGGTATCGTGATTGGTTTGGCAAAAACACATTTATTTATAGATTATTAATGCTGCCAACTTCAAGACTAAATCTTTTCTTGTCGAAAGCAATAACGATATTTTTATTAGTGCTTGGATTAATTGCTTTTCAACTAATCATATTACCATTAGAAAATGCCGTATTAAAGGGGATTGTTCCTAGTGAATTGAGATATGATCTGGAATTGAGGGAGATACTTTCCGTTAAATATATTAATTTTATCATTCCCAGTTCTTTTTTTGAATTTTTTCTTCATTATGGTACGGGGCTTATTGCGATCTTCGTTATTTTTACAGGGATCTTATTTGAGAGAAGTTATCGCTTAAAAGGTATCGTTATTGGAATTCTTTATACCATTGGCGCTGCAATAGTACTTTTTTCACCCTATCTAGTGGAGATGATTTTTCATAAAAATCTTCTTTATCCCATTGAAATTTTTGTATTATTATTGATCACGGGTGTCATCGTGCTTTTAGGTTCATTATATATAAGTGGTTATTTATTAAAGAAAAAGGTAACGGTTTAGGAGGGCAATATGAAACGTTATATTAGTTCAATCATTATTGTAGCAGTCGTGGTATTTAGCATCGGCACCTTTTATATTTATTCAGCGGTTTCAGCTAGTCCCTTTCCACATTTAAAAATAGTAGGAGAAAGTGGAAATGAAAAGGAAATTAAGTCGCTCATTATTACAGGAGATTATCAATTAGGTCAGGATCATGATAACTTTGAATTGTCATTAAAAAGTACGGTTTATAATAGCGAAAGATCTTTTCTAGATAAACTAGATAACGAAACAAATAAGATTAAACAGCTAAGAAAACAATATCGAAATTTTATGCGAGGGAAGATGGGTTTAGATTCTTTTTATGAGGATCAAGATATCCTGATTTATGCGGATACTAATTCAAGTTGGAATGGTATGGATGGTAACACTAAGTTAGAAATTTCAATGCTAGATAAAAAAGACAAAAAGAAAACAAGTTTTGAAATCCCTCTTTCAAATCAATTTCGTTATGCATTTGTTCAGGATGTACAGCGAGTTGGAAAACAATTGAAAGTAATTACAGAAAATATGCGAAAACAAAATATAAATAATGAAAATGAAAACAACGAGTTACATGTGTACACCATTAACTATTCTAATAAAAAGCTTGTTAATGATGAAGTCATTAAATCTTACAACATAGAGAATGTAAATACATACAGTCAATTTCAAAAGATTCCAGTTATAGATGAAACAGCTCCAAGTAAATATGTTTTATTTAATAATTCTTTAATTAAAAGTACTGATCAAGGAGAAGAGGAAGTTGTAAAAAGTGAGCTTATTGCTTATAACACTGAAACTTCTGAAAAAGAAATCATTAAACTCCCGAAAAAAATAAATATTGATCAAATTTCGTCTTTTAATGGAGATATCATATATATTGTTTCCAGAAATACAAGTGGATTGAAAGTAATATCCTATAATTTCGAGAGTCAAAAAGTAATAAGTGAAATAAAAATACAAATACAAAACACAGAAAATATGGATATAGAAGATATAGTATATAAAATCAAAAATGAAAAACTCTTTATTATTACATCTAATAAGGGTAATAAAAAAAATGCTAATGTCTTAGTTTATGATATAGATACAGGTGAATCCCTTTTTAAAGGTAAAATTGTGGAGAATGACCAAAAAGATAATGAGACGAAGAAAAAATCCTCTATATGGCTTTATGACATAGATTTCAATTAACGTAAAAAGCCATCATTGGAAAAATAATGGTGGCTTTTTGGAAATTATCTGAAACTTTTTATGGGTGTCATCCGTCTAATATATGGAGATATTTTGAAAATGTAGGAACTATTAATTAATAGGGGGGGATCAATTTGATGGTTCGGAATAAAATTGACAAACATATAAAACGAATTCTAACTCCAGTATTAAAAGAATTTGGTTTTACGAGTGTTAATAGCAGGAATTATTACACGTTACATAATGACTGTATTTGGGTATTTAATATTTATCATGTAGGAAAATATTATTCCGAATTATCAGGTTGGCCAGCACAATCCTTAAATGCAACCGTAGGTATTTATTTTGATTTTATTCCTCCTGAGTGGGATGAAGTAGATAGATATGAAAAATTTCCTAAATATTATGATTGTCAATTACAAATGGAATTATCTAGTCAATTAGATGCTAAGACTAAAGTTCATCAATTCGATCGGGAGAAAGAAAATGTTTGGTGGTTTAATTCTGATGGAAATAATATAGAAGATGTAATAGATGATATTAGAAATTCTTTTATAACAACGGGTTTGCCATGGTTGAAAAAGTATTCAAATATTGAAAGTGCTTTTGAAAAAATTGAAGGAGAAATGAATTCATACCATAAATTTTATAAAGCAAAATTTTTTGCTAAACACTTAAATCAATGGGATAAGTATGAAAAATATAATCATTTATTTAAGGTCGAAGCCAATAAATTTGGTGAGTGAAAAAATTTAGTCAAAGACAAAAGGTGAAAGTTACTGACCAGCTAAATAGCGGAAAGAAACCATATAGAATATTATTTCAAAAAATTCTATATGGTTTTTATTATGAATAACTCCTGATTCTTAATAAATAATAACAACGTAAAGATTATTTCAAACCAGGAGGGATTGTTAATGCAATATCAGCAAGGACAAGGTCAAACACATCAAAATATGCAAACAGGCAGTGTTCCCCAACAAATGAACCATGGTGGTCACGAGATCATGGATGTGGGAGAAGTATTATCTGGTGCAATTGGAGCAATGAATCAGTATACACTCCTTCGTGATCATGTACAAGATCCGGAATTGCGTAATATTCTCGATCGCCAATATCAATTTATGCAAAATGAATACAATACAACTGTAGATTGCTTTCAATCTGGACAAGATCCTGCTAGACCTACTCAAACCTATAATATGCAACAGGACAACAACTTTATCTACGGATTGACGCCAACTCAGCCGAAAAAGCCATTGCAATCCGCATCAGAAATAACAGATGAATGTATTTCAGGACTCATGCTTGGAGCAGTTAAATCTTGTGCATCAATGAAAACGATGGCAGCATGTGAAACAACAAATCCTGTTGTTCGAAGAGTATTAGCTGATTCAGTACCAAATGACATTGAAATGGCATACGAACTTTCTATTTATCAAAACAAGCATCATTATTATCAAGTACCTCAATATTCTCAGCAGGATATGCAGCAAATGCTAAATGCCTATGCACCTGCACAAGCGCCAACTCAAATGCCAAATAATAATATGACTCACTAAAAAATATTCATATTATATTAGCAAAACACCATTCAATTGAGTGGTGTTTTGTCGTGTTTATTTGTGTTAAAATAGAGGTTGGTATCTATTACATATAGAAATAAATTTTTTAATACAAGGAGAAGAATGATGGGTAAAATATTAATTTTTGGACATAAAAATCCTGACACTGATTCGATTTGTTCTGCGATTGCATATGCAGAACTAAAAATGAAATTAGGCTGGGAAGTTGAGCCGGTTCGTTTAGGCGAAATAAACGGAGAAACAAAGTACGCTCTTGAACAATTCGGAGTAGATGCACCGCGTTTAGTACAAACTGTTGCAGGTGAAGGTAATGGTGTCATTTTAGTTGATCATAATGAACGCCAACAAAGTGCAGATGATATTGATCAAGTAAAAGTGCTAGAGGTGATTGATCATCACCGTATTGCTAATTTTGAAACTAGTGATCCATTGTATTATCGTGCGGAACCTGTTGGCTGTACAGCAACGATTTTAAATAAAATGTATAAAGAAAATGGAGTTTCTATTACAAAAGAAACAGCAGGACTTATGCTATCAGCGATCATTTCTGATTCCCTATTGTTCAAGTCACCTACTTGCACTGAGGAAGATGTAAAAGCAGCTAAAGAATTAGCAGAAATTGCTGAAGTGGATGTAGATAGTTATGGTTTAGCTATGTTGAAAGCTGGTGCTAATTTAAGTGATAAAACTATCCAACAATTAATATCTCTTGATGCAAAAGAATTCCAAATGGGAGATCATAAAGTAGAAATTGCTCAAGTGAATGCTATTGATACAAATGACGTTTTATCACGTAAGGAAGAATTAGAAACAGCTTTATCAAACAAGATTTCAGAAAAGAACTTAGATTTATTCCTATTTGTTGTAACAGACATTTTGAAAAGTGAGTCAATCGCTGTTGCACTAGGAAAAGCAACAAGTGCAGTTGAAACTGCATTCAATGTAAAATTAGAAAATAACACAGCTACATTAAAAGGTGTCGTATCACGTAAAAAGCAAATAGTACCTCAACTTACAGATGCTTTAAAATAAAAAGAAAAGCGGAAGCGCCTTGCTCATCGACGTACGTACTGGAGGGACTTTGACTGAGATAAAGGAAACACGATGAGCCGCAGGCGAATCGATGTTGACTTATCGTAGGGAGAAGTCCTGAAGTACGCTAGTCGATAGGCGCTGGAGCTAGACAACGCAGACACTTTTAGTAACTTACATCCATTTAAAAATTAAATATTTTCTTACCTTTTGAAAAAAATCGGTAAAGGAACGTACATAATTTCCTTTACCGATTTTTTAATATTCTACTTTATCACGAATATGTGTCTTGTTAAATTCTGTAGGATTTGGATTGAAATATTTATCTGTATATTTAGCAATAAATTTGTCATTTTGTAAATATCCTGCACCCCAAGTTGGATCCATAGTAAGCCACTTGCCATCTATTTTCGCTTCAATCCAAGCATGGTTCTCTTTCCAGACTCCGGTACCAGCTTTACCTGAAATAACTCGGGCTTCAATATTACTAGCTCGTAACAGTGCACCTGCGAGGTAAGCATAATCTTGACAAACACCTGTTTTTAAATCTAATGTTTTTAATGCACTATCATCCCATTTGAATTCATTTTTTTTAAATTTAGTCACATCATAAGATACATTTTTTGCAGTAAATTCATATATAGCCATTGCTTTTTCACGATCATTTTTTTTATTTCTATTTATTTTATTTGCTAGACTAATAATTTTAGGATCATCAGATTGAATCCCTCTTGATGGAAGTAAATCACGTTTATCCTCTGTAGCAGTATTGTCAACTGAAAATACAGCTACCGAAAAATAGCGGAAATAATTAGAATTTTCTTCTTTTATTTCAGGAACATTTACGGAAACTTCATATGTACCAGGTCCAAATCGTAAGTATACAGATCCATCAAACACAAAATCCTTTACAGGAATAATATCTAGTGCCTCATCATTATCTTTTTTAGTTTTCACATATATATGTGTTGTTTCTTTAGCTAATAAGGCGTTAGGATCAATTTCTCCTTTAATATGATACGTTAGATTGGTTTTGTCGCCGCCAAATTGCGGGTTTTCAAGTTTAATGCCTCTTTCTTCGTAGGTACGAAAAAATTCAATTGGTTTCATTGTTCTATTAGACTGATTATCTACAAAAATAGTTGTACCATATTGATAACGATTTTCAGTATTTTTATCAGGTACTAATATATTTATTTGATGAATTCCTTTTCCGTAAAAAAGAGGTACTTCATAAGTAAATTCCCCATTTTTCACAGGTATTTCATGCTTCCAATTATCCATGTCCTTCTTTACTTCAATCATTATGTTTTTATTTTCAGGTGTATTTGAAATTTTTCCATGAATGTCGATTAACTCATTTCCAGTTATAAATCCGGAACTAATGTCTTTAAGGGCTAACTTTGCTTCCTGTGCAAAAGGAGTATAGGTTAAATCTCTTTGTTTTTTAGGATTTACATTAATTACCTCGAACGTTGAAAGATCATAATAATAATTATCTCGATCAGTGGCTGGTAGCATTACTCTTACTGAATACTTTCCATCTCCATTATAGAAATGAATCTTCTCTTCAAAATGTCCATTAACTATAGGAATATAGTATTCTTGTACCGAATTTGAATCAATGACATCAAGTGAACTTACCTTTACCCATGCATAATTCTCTTTTAGGAGTTCATGTTTTTCAACATCTCCAGAAATGGAAAGTTCCTCATTCACTGCAAATAGTTTATATGTCGGTTTTGATAATGCGGCACCAACTTTCTCACTGTAACTAGTTAGTACAATTGGTTCCAAATCAAGTTCTTTGTTTTGTTCATTCGCCAGTTTATCATACTTTGTTTTTTCTTTGTCAGCTTGGGTTTCTTGTTTATTATCCTGTTTATTATTAGTTTTTGATATTGTATGATTGCTGCATGCAGAAAGGGGAAGTATAAGTAATGATGAGAGAGCTGTAACTAATAGTACCTGTTTTATTTTCATTATAGTCCTCCTCTGAAAGCTAATACAGATATTACCATATACTTATTAGTTATAACATATTTATAACTTGGAAAAATATGAGTAGAAATACCTAATTTTGATTTCATGTAAGGATCAGACTATTTAATCGTATAAGCTCGCAAAAAGGACGCACACCTGGCGTCCTTCTTGTCCATTTCTCGTATATACCTCACCAAAAGTGCGATTTCGCGTTACTTCTTAAGATAATGGTGTTTTGTGTTACTTGAGTTTCTCCATTTACTTGAGATTTCGTGTGCTTCCTTCTCGTCCAAGTATGATGAAAACGCTCAGACTGCGGATCTAAATGGTTTTTGTAACTCATCAAATCACCTCTTAGGTAGGATACATACTTTGAAACAGTGATATTCAAAGGGAATATCACTTTTATCATTTGTTAATAGAGTAAAAAAATACGTGAGACTAGGTGAAAATATTGCATGTCCTTTCAGTGATCTTGCAAAAGCGGCCTTATCAAAAAAACGAGTCATTACATACAATGATTAATAATGGCAATTTAAATAAATCCATTCTCACAATTGAATAATAATGTAAACGTTTTATAATGAAATGTTTTGTTTAGAATAAAATAATAAAATGTTACCGTAAGGAGGTTCTAAAGTGAATTCTAATAAAGCACTCGAAGTACTTGATAAGATGAGACTTCCAAATGGTGCTTACACTGCTAGCTTGTCAACAGATTATCGTTTTGTTTGGATCAGAGACGTTTTTTATACGGTCTTGCCTTTTATATATTGTCCATCCAATCGTTTCGACAAGGCCATACAATCTTTATTTGATATGTTTAAAAGTTATGAGTGGAAAATTGATATCCATACAGTAAAAAAGCCGTCCTTACTATTTGAATATATTCATTCACGTTATTCGCAAGATTTAAAAGAAATGGATCAGGAATGGGGCCATGCACAAAATGATGCAATAGGGGCGTTTTTATGGGGAGTAGGTGAGAGGTATAAATATAATCAAAAAGTGATTAGAGACAAAAAAGATCTGCAAGTATTACAAAAATTAGTGAACTATCTTGAATGCCTCGAATATTGGAATGCAAAAGATAATGGCATGTGGGAGGAAGCAATGGAGCTGCATGCTTCAAGTGTAGGTGCATGTGTTGCAGGACTCAAATCTGTTCAATTGTTAGTTCATGTTAAGAACGAATTGATCCAGAATGGCGAAGAATCATTAAGAAAGTTATTACCAAGAGAAAGTGAACATAAGGAAACAGATTTAGCACTATTATCATTAGTTTATCCTTACCGAATTATTAATCGTAAAATGGCATTAAAAATTGTAGATGATGTTTCAAATAATCATGAAAGAATATATGGATGCATCCGATATAAAAATGATATGTACTATAATGAGGGAAAAGAAGCGGAATGGTGTTTTGGATTTCCATGGTTAGGATTGTGCTATATGGAACTTGGGATGATGGAAAAAGCAGCCGAATACGTCTCTAAAACTCAAAGAATTGTTCCGCATAATTGGGAAGTCCCCGAATTATATATTGGAGGAAAAAATAAACCGAATGGAAATACTCCACTAGCATGGTCTGTTGCTTTATCCTATTTATTTTTAGAATCAATGAAACATAATAATAATGATTATCATGGTAAACAAGTATCCTAAAATCAAAAATAGGCTTCTCATGTGTGAGGGCCTATTTTTAATGCTTTATTAAAGGTTATTGCTAATAAAATCACCTGGTATGTGTGAAGCGATTTCTTTACATAGTACAACTAGCTGAACACATACCATACAGGGTTTTATTAGAAACAATAATATTGTTTTACAAAATCATTTTTAAAATATAGTAAGCCCTTTCAAAGATAAATTGATGAAATATAACAAAACAAGACAATTTTCATCGAAGGATACGCATTTTTTGCATCGAATGTTATTAGTAACTCTTTAATGCTAAAAAGCTAAAAAACAACAAACCATTGGGGGAATTCGATTGGAAGATATACTTCTTACTCATAAAGACATTCATCTGTTTCCTAGTGAATATGATTTATATTTGTTTCATGAAGGCACCCTGTTTGAGAGCTACAAAATGCTTGGCGCACATATTATTTCACAAGAAGGAATAGAAGGAACAAGGTTCAGCGTTTGGGCACCAAATGCTAGAAGGGTGTCAGTTGTTGGAGACTTTAATCAATGGAATGGCTCCGAATTCAGGATGGAGCGTGTGGAACGGTCAGGAATATGGACTTTATTTATTCCTAATCTTAAGGAAAGTGAAATATATAAATATGAAATACTATCTCCAAGTAACGAACTTGTGTTAAAAGCAGACCCATATGCATTTTATTCAGAGGTTCGACCAAATACTGCATCAAAAATTTACGATTTAAATAAATATAAATGGAATGACCAAAAATGGATGAGAAAGAGGTCAAAGAATGATTTATATCATCGACCAATGTCAATTTATGAAGTACATATCGGATCATGGAGAAAAAAAGGGGATGGTGGTTTCTATACATTTCTTGAACTAGCAGATCATTTAATCGAATATGTTCTAGATTGTGGCTATACCCATATTGAATTAATGCCTATAATGGAACATCCATATGATCGATCATGGGGATATCAAATTACAGGATACTATTCAATGACAAGCCGATACGGTACTCCAGAAGATTTTATGTACTTTGTAGATTGCTGTCATCAAGCAGGGATTGGAGTCATTTTAGATTGGGTTCCGGTTCATTTTTGCAAAGATGCCCATGGACTAGGGAGATTTGATGGTACACCATTGTTCGAACCTATCGATCCTCTGAAAGCTGAACGTCCAAATTGGGGTACATATAATTTTGATTATGAAAAGCCGGAAGTCAGAAGTTTTCTTTTTTCAAATGTTATGTTTTGGATGGATATATATCATGTTGACGGTTTTCGAATAGATGCAGTATCATCATTGATTTACTTAAATCACGATCATTCAATGCCTGTCACATTAAAAAATATTGATGGCGGCGAAGAAAACCTGGAAGCCATCCAATTTTTGAAAGACTTAAATGTTCACATTTTCAATAAATATCCTGGTGTTCTAATGATGGCAGAAGAAGCTACAGCATGGCCACTTGTAAGTAAACCTACAACTTGGGGAGGATTAGGTTTTAATTATAAATGGAATATGGGATGGGTGAATGATGTTCTACGGTATATGCAACTTAATTTAGATGAAAGACCAAACAACCATCATTTACTTACCTTCTCTTTTTTTTATGCTTTCTCGGAAAATTTTCTATTGCCATTTTCTCATGATGAAATGGTTTATGGAAAGCGTTCATTACTCAATAAAATGCCTGGTGATTATTGGCAGAAGTTTGCAAATTTAAGATTGCTTTTTGGCTATTACTTTACACATCCGGGTAAAAAACTAATGTTTATGGGGAGTGAATTTGGTCAATTTGATGAATGGAAGGATCTATCCGAATTAGATTGGAATCTGTTTAGCTTTGAATCTCATTCACAGTTTCATAAATATTTCAAAGAATTGAATCAGTTTTATAAAAATACTAATTGTTTATGGAGACTTGACCATGATGAATCCGGATTTGAGTGGATTGATCCGAATAGTAATGAGCAATGTGTCATATCGTTTATTAGAAAGGGAAAACGCAAAGGTGATTACTGTATTGTGGTTTGTAATTTTTCCGCCAATACATATTTTCAATATCGCATAGGTGTTCCGGCAATAGGGAAATATTTAGAAGTATTTAATAGTGATAAAGTCCAATTTGGTGGTTCAGGACAGTGTAATAACGATTCCATCTTAGTCGAAAAAATTTCTTTTCATAAGCAACCATACAGTATGAAAATAACGGTTCCTCCACTTGGAATAGCTATTTTTAAGAAACAAACGAAAAAAAGACGGAAGGAAGTAGCGGAGAATGGGGTCTAAAAAATGGATAGCTATGTTATTAGCAGGAGGTCAAGGTACAAGGCTTGGAGAATTAACAAATGGATTAGCGAAACCTGCTGTACCGTTCGGAGGGAAATATAGAATCATAGATTTTACACTTAGTAATTGTACCCATTCAGGCATTGATACAGTAGGAGTCTTAACACAATATCAACCCCATCTTTTAAATTCATATGTTGGAATAGGGAGAGCATGGGACTTAGACCGAAACTTTGGTGGTGTTTCTGTATTGCCTCCTTACAAAGGAAAAGATGGGGGAGAGTGGTATAGAGGAACAGCTAATGCGATCTATCAAAATATACAATACATTGATCAATTTAATCCTGAAAATGTTCTCATCATATCTGGAGATCATATTTACAAAATGGATTATAGTCAATTGCTTCAATATCATATAGAAAAAGGGGCCGAAGCTACTATCTCAGTGGTAGAAGTACCTTGGGAAGAAGCCCATCGTTTTGGAATTATGAATACTGATGATGAAATGAAAATCATAGAATTTGAGGAAAAACCAAAGAATCCCAAAAACAATCTCGCATCTATGGGTGTATATTTATTTAATTGGAAAATATTAAAACAGTTTTTAATTGAGGATGAACAAGACATCGCTTCTTCAAATGATTTTGGAAAAGATATTATTCCAAAAATGCTGGCAAATCATAATCATCTTTACGCATACAGATTTAGTGGGTATTGGAAAGATGTTGGAACGATTGAAAGCCTATGGGAGGCACATATGGATTTAATAGAAGATGTACCTTTACTTCAATTAGCTGATCCGTATTGGAATATATATGCTGGGAATGCGAATCATCCTCCACAGTATATTTCTTCAGAAGCGGAAATCAATCAATCATTAATCAATGAAGGCTGTAGCATCTACGGAAAAGTTTATCAATCTGTCTTATCTTATAATGTCCAAGTTGGGATAGGAACGACAATACAAGATTCAGTCATTATGCCTAATGTGAAAATCGGGAAGAATGTGACGATTAGAAGATCGATCATTGCCAGCAATACAGTTATTGAAGATGATTCGGAGATCGGATCCTCTGATCAGTCGAGTAAAATAACGGTAATTGGAGAAAACCAGAAAATAAGTTCTTTTATATTTTAAACACAAAACGACAAGGGGACGATTAGATGACAAACGTATTGGGAGTTATAAATCTTATCAATGAAAAGCAATTTTTGAAACAATTAACTTATCATCGGTGTCTGGCATCCGTACCTTTTGCTGGACGATATAGAATGATAGATTTTATGTTGTCTAACTTTATTCACTCCCAAGTAACACAAGTAGCTGTTTTTACTAAAGAAAAATACAGATCCATTATGGACCATTTAGGTTCTGGTAAGGAATGGGATCTCGATCGTCGGAATGGAGGTCTATTTGTTTTACCTCCCATACACCAAGACAAAAAAATAAAGGGTGACCTTGAACAGTTTTATGATCATTTTGAGATTTTTAGTCGGTCTTCCGCGGACACGGTTATCATTGCACCCGGACACCTCGTTTGTAAAATTGACTTTGATGAAGTTCTATCACAGCACAAAAAAAATCGTGCAGATGTTACTGTCATTTATAAAGAATATCAAGGAAAAACAGTGGAAAAACCGCTATATCATAAATGTACTTTAAATATTGAAAATAATGTAACAGATATTGAACTGTATACAGCACCAAAATCTGGTGAACCTGTATGTCTAGAAATATTTGTGATAGATAAATTTATATTGATGGAATTGATCCATACATGTGTGGAAAATGAAGAATTTGATTTACTTAAAGATGCTATAAAAGCAAATTTAAATCGACTGAATATAAAGGGATATCATTTTACAGGTAACATGCCGTTTATTAATTCGATTGATAGTTATTATACAAGTAATATGGAATTTCTTGATCAGAATATGGTACGTTCTTTTTTTTATGATAAATGGGATATTTTCACAAAAGTGAAACATGAAGCTCCGGCAAAATATTCTTCTTCATCGAAAGTATCTAATTCTTTAATTGCAAATGGATGTGATATTCAAGGAATTGTTGAAAATAGCATTATCTTTCGAGGGGTAAAAGTTCAAAAAGGTGCTGTTGTGAAAGACAGTATTATTATGCAAAAAGGAATGATTGAAGCAGGTGCACATGTTGAAAACATTATTGCAGATAAACAAGTGAAAATCACAAAAGGGAAGGTGCTAATAGGCGACCTACATCCGAAAGTGATTAAAAAGGCGGAAATTATCTAATGGAGGCTCTTTCATGAACGTATTATTTGTTGCATCAGAATGTGCTCCTTTTGTTAAAACTGGTGGCTTAGGAGATGTGATCGGCGCTTTGCCTTTTGCATTAAAGGACCAAGGAGTAAAAGTTAGTGTAATTCTCCCTAAATATGGAGATCTTCCTTTTTCCGTTAAAGAGAAATTGACACTTATGCAAAGTATTGAGGTGCCTGTTGGCTGGCGCCATCAATATTGTGGAATTGAAAGACTTGAATTTAATCATATTCAATTTTATTTTCTTGATAATGAATATTATTTTAAACGACATGGCAGCTATGGTTTTTTTGATGATGGAGAACGCTTTGCCTTTTTTTCAAGTGCGGTTCTAGAGGTGCTTCCATACCTTGATGATCGCCCTGATGTCCTTCATTGTCATGATTGGCAAACAGGACCAGTGAGTGTTTTATTAAAAGCACATTATAAAACTCATCCGTTTTATCAAGATATGAAGACTGTTTTTACCATTCATAATTTAAAGTACCAAGGTGTATATCCTAAAACCGTTTTGTATGATCTATTGGATTTAAGTGAATTATATTTCCAAATGGATGGGCTTGAGTTTTATGGAAATGTAAGTTATATGAAAGCGGGGCTGGCCTATTCTGATATTTTAACAACAGTTAGTCCTACATACTCTATTGAAATTCAAAATGCTTACTATGGAGAGAAATTAGATGGATTTTTACGGAAAAGGAAAAACTCCCTACATGGTATTATTAATGGAATTGATACAAATTTATATAACCCGTTAAACGATCAATATATATATACTCCATATGATTCTTATGATGGGAAAATACTTAATAAACTTCAACTTCAGGAGGAATTAATTCTTCCTGTTGACGTAAATATACCTGTCATTTCCATGGTTACTAGATTAGTAGAGCAAAAAGGAATAGACCTAATCCTCCATGTTATTCAAGAAATGTTAAGATTAAACGGACAGCTTATTATTTTGGGGACGGGAGAAGAAAAATATGAACGAGCATTAAAGGAGTTGGCTTGCCAATATCCACATCAAGTTTCCGTTCACACTTATTTTGATGAAAAATTAGCCAGAAAAATTTATGCAGGATCAGATATATTTCTTATGCCTTCAAAGTTTGAACCGTGTGGAATTGGTCAGCTTCTTTCTCTAAAATACGGTACATTGCCAATTGTAAGAGAAACAGGGGGACTAAAAGACACAGTGCAGCCTTATAATGAGTTTACGGATGAAGGATATGGTTTTTCTTTCACTAATTATAACGCACATGATATGCTTTACACGTTAGAACGAGCAGTATGGTTTTTTAGATTTCAGCCAAATAAATGGAAGAGATTAGTTGAGAGAGCAATGAGTCTTGATTTTAGCTGGCAATCCTCCTCGAAAGAGTATAAAAAAATATACAAATCTTTAATATCAGAACAAAAGAAACCGGAACCTATTGGTGTATAATAATATAATGAATAAAAATCATGTGCAGTTAGCAGAAACTGTGCATGTTTTTTTATTAATTGAAGTGAGGTTGGAATGGTATAATAGTTTAAAAGATGGCTTTGTTAATGCTTATTGTTGATAAGATCACCTGTATGGTATGTGTGAAGCGTTTTCTTTGGAGTAAAACTAGCTGAACATATACCATACAGGGTTTATTAGAAATAACAGCATTGTTTAACAAAGCTTAATAGATAAAAAAATGAAAAGTAAGGAGATATTTTCGATTGATGAAGTTAGTTTCTTGGAATGTGAATGGAATTAGAGCATGTGTAAATAAAGGT
Organism: Heyndrickxia sp. NPDC080065; assembly: GCF_050281185.1. NCBI lineage: Bacteria > Bacillati > Bacillota > Bacilli > Caryophanales > Bacillaceae > Heyndrickxia > Heyndrickxia sp. NPDC080065. Next base: position 114,924 of record NZ_JBNNWS010000015.1, read on the forward strand.
TTTTTAACATATTTTAATGAAATGGATGCAGATATTTTTTGTATTCAAGAAACCAAATGTCAGGATGGGCAAATAGATTTAGAGTTAGAAGGGTATCATCAATATTGGAATTACGCTGTGAAGAAAGGTTATTCAGGGACAGCGGTTTTTACTAAAAATAAACCGCTATCAGTAAAATACGGATTAGGTAATGAAAACGAGGAACCGGAAGGAAGAATTTTAACTTTAGAATTTGAAACATTTTATTTAGTAAATGTGTATACTCCAAATTCTCAACGGGATCTAGCCAGATTAAGTTTTCGATTAGCTTGGGAAGATAAAATTCGTGATTATTTGATAGAATTAGATCAAACGAAACCAGTGATCCTATGTGGTGACTTGAATGTTGCTCATCATGAAATCGATTTAAAAAATCCGAAGCCAAACAAAGGAAATTCAGGGTTTACTGATGAAGAGAGGGGAAAAATGACCCATCTGTTGGAATCAGGTTTTATCGATTCCTTTCGTTATTTACACCCTGACAAAGAAGGTTCCTACACTTGGTGGTCGTATATGAATAAAGTAAGAGAAAGAAATATTGGGTGGAGAATTGATTATTTTATTTTATCTAATCGATTAAAAGATGTATTAAAAGATTCACAGATTCACTCACATATTTTAGGCAGTGATCACTGTCCTGTTGTTCTTGAATTGCAATCTTAGTTTTAAGTAGATAAATAACAGGACAGTCACCACAACCTCCTTATTTTAATAATGTAAAATAAGGAGGTTAGCCTATATGGATAAATTGTTCGATAAAAATGTGTTAGAAGAGCCGCTTTCATCTTGGCAAAGAGATGCAATGGAGGCGTTTGATAAAAAGATAATGAATAAGGAGTTTAAATTCCCTTGTATCCCTGCTTTTCAAGGGTATGTTTTGAATCATATGCGGTTTGGCTTTATAAAGGATCCAAGAATTCCAGACACTGCTTTAGAACTTGCAGCTTTGTTAAAAACGTATGGAAGTATTTCGAGGGAAACGGGAGATTATTCCGCTTTAGTCATATTTTTTGAAACTCCTAGTGATTTAAAAGATTCCTTTTCAATCCAAGAATATGAACAGCTGTTTTGGAATCTATTAAATCAATTGGCATTGCTTGATGAAGCGGAATGGCCTGATCAAATTTCTTCGACTCCTGCACATCATACATGGGAATTTTGCTTTAATAACGAAAGATATTTTTTTTATTGTGCAACACCTGCACATGTACAAAGAAAAAGCCGTTATTTTCCGTATTTTATGTTAGCTATTACACCTAGATGGGTTTTGGAAAAATATAGCTCTATTTCTGAAAGAGCTGAAAAAATGAAAGAACGTATTCGTGAAAGGCTTTCTGAATATGATTTAGTTCCGCCTCATCCAGATTTGAAATGGTACGGTCAAAGTGACAACCATGAATGGAAGCAATACTTTTTACGAGACGACGATTCAACTATAGCCAGCTGCCCATTTAAACATCATATGAAAAATAAAAATGATTCCTGATTATCTACACCTGACCTTTGATGGGATGGTGTTTTTTATTTAAATGAAGGAAATTTAACAAAATTTGTAGAATGAACATAAGATATCTATTTTTACTATAACCGTATGGATAGGGAGTTTAAAACATAATTATAAATAACCAGCCGTTGATAAATTGAAGTTTTAAATGGAGGTAAAATATGGAGTTTCCTATTTATATATTTGGGATTCATCCTCATTTATTATTTGAGGCTTTAGCTTATTTCATTGGGTTCAGAGTCTATTTACATACAAGGAATAAAGAAAGAATCCCAATGGAAAAAGCGATGTGGGTCGTTGTAGGTGCTATTTTTGGCGCGGCTATTGGTTCGAAAATGGTTTATTGGTTTGAGGATCCAGTAAAAACCATCAATCATTGGAATAACATTCAATATATGATGGAAGGTAAAACAATTGTTGGAGGATTATTAGGCGGATTAGTGGGTGTCGAATTAGCAAAAAAGTGGATTGGTTGGACGAGATCCACTGGTGATGATTTTGTTCTTCCTTTAGCTGTCGGGATGATGATTGGAAGAATAGGTTGCTTTCTTACAGGACTCGATGATCATACATATGGAATTGAAACTACATGGATTACGGGAATTGATTTTGGAGATGGTATTCAAAGACATCCAACTCAGCTTTATGAAATCGTATTTTTATTTTTATTAATTGTATTCCTCATGATCATTAAGAAAAGAAAAATGATTTTATGGGAGGGCTATTTGTTTCAATTATTTATGCTGAGTTATTTAACTTTCAGGTTGTTCATAGATTTTATAAAGCCGACACCACACCCTTATCTTCATTTAAATAATATACAATTGGCAAGTATTGTAGGAATTATTTACTATGTCTTTTTGATGAAAAAAAAAGGAAAAGAATATTCAAGAATTGTAAATAGGGAGGGACAGCTTCATGCCGAATAGACCATATACTTATTATGATTTAACCATTAGTATTTGTTCTAAATGCTTAAGAAAAGTAGAAGCGAAGATTATTTTTGAAAACGAGAATGTATATATGGTAAAAACATGCATGAAACATGGAAGAGAAAAGGTATTGATTTCTACAGATATCAACTATTACAAATGGTGCCGTGATTTTATTAAACCTTCTGAGATGCCCCATAGATGGAATACGCCAATTAAATACGGATGTCCTTATGATTGTGGCTTATGTCCTGACCATGAACAACATAGCTGTCTGACATTGCTGGAAATTACAGAAAGATGTAATTTAAAATGCCCCATTTGTTATGCAGAGTCTTCTCCGCAAAAAGGGACGTTCCGTTCATTAGAACAAATTGAGCTTATGTTAAATGCCATTGTTGATAATGAGAAGGAACCAGATATTATTCAAATCAGCGGAGGTGAACCAACAATTCATCCTCAGTTTTTTGAAATTTTAGACATGGTAAAGCAGAGCCCTGTAAAACATATTATGGTCAACACAAATGGCCTAAAAATCGCAAATGATAAAGAATTTGTCAAACGACTAGCAACCTATTTACCTGGATTTGAAATCTATTTGCAATTTGATAGTTTTGAAGGGGAAACATTAAAAGAATTGCGTGGTGTAGATCTAACAAAGGTCCGTCAAAAAGCAATTGATCATTTAAATGAATACAATATATCTACCACCCTTGTTGTCACATTGAAAAAAGGATTGAACGACAATGAGATAGGGAAAATTATCCAATACGGGCTGGAACAAAAATGTGTTCGGGGTGTGACATTCCAACCTATTCAGAGTGCAGGTAGACTAGAAGATTTTAATCCTGAAACGGATCGGTTAACTTTAAGTGAAGTAAGACAAATGATTATTGACCAATCAGGTGTGTTTGGTGAAAAAGATATGGTACCAGTTCCTTGTCATCCAGATTCTTTGGCGATGGGTTATGCATTTAAGAAGGATGGTCTAGGTACTCCATTAACCGGTATGATTGATCACAACATTTTATTAGAAGGAGAGAGAAATACGATTGTTTTTGAGCAGGATGAAAACATTCGGAATATGATCTTTAATCTCTTTTCGCTAAATCATTCACCAAGTTCGTCTGCATTGTCATTGAAAGATTTATTATGCTGTCTTCCAAAAGTAAACATTCCAAGTGAAATCGGCTATGATAATGTATTTCGAGTAATTATTATGCAGTTTCAGGATGCACATAATTTTGATGTTCGCTCTGTGAAAAAATCGTGTGTACACATCGCCCATCCAGATGGTCGGATTATTCCATTTGATACGTATAATTTGTTTTATAGAGATGAAAAAGAACAAGAGTTAATGAAGATTAGGGAAGAGATATTAGCGGGCAGATAGTTCATTTAATAGAAAAATATATTAGTATGAAACGAGGGATAATATAATTGGATAACCAAGATAAGAGCGAAAAAAAGAACTCAGATGTAAACAATGAAGGTAATATATGGTTGGGGATCGGTATCGGATTTCTACTCTATTTCATCCCCTCTTTACTTACTTTTCAAGGGTTGGTACAGGTCGCTTTTCTTGCACCCATTTTACACATTATCGCTATCATATATTTTTTTGCAAAAGATAAGAGGTATACAGGAATCGGACTTCTAATATTCGGTGGTGTTATCCTTTTATTAATTACTGCTTGTTTCGGATTTGTGTTATTCCATTTGATGGGAGTATAAATGAAACTTCAGCTTTTCTACTTAGAGTGAAACTTTTTGCAGGGATCCTCGTCTAAAGTATTGTATCTTAATCTATAACTGAATCCTGCTTGAAAGGGGATCCCATGAAAAAAAGAATCGTTTTATCAATTCTATGTGTTTTATTACTTCTTGGTGTTGGTTGGGTAAGTTTCACCTTCTATCATATGAAGCATGTTGCTAAAGAACAGCCACCGAAAAATATACCTTATCTAGTAATTCTGGGGGCAAAAGTAAATGGAGAGAAAATGTCAAAAGCGTTTTTTGAACGGGCTAAAGTAGGTTTACAATATTTAAATCAAAATGAAAATACGAAGGTTATTGTAACTGGCGGACAAGGTCCAGATGAAGATATTACCGAGGCTGAGGCTGCTAAACGTTATTTAATTGAAAATGGTATTGCGGAAAAACGCATTTTTTTAGAAGAAAAATCTGTTAATACATACGAAAATATTAAATTTGCTAAAAAGCTATATTCAATAAATGAAGCAGTATTCGTAAGTAATGATTTTCACCTTTATCGTGCGATACAATTAGCAAAAGCTCAAGACATAAAAGCATATCCTCTTGCAGCTGAAACTCCTAAAGTCGTTAAACCCAAATTATTTGCCAGGGAATTTTTGGCGATATTAAAATGGGTGATCACAGGGAAATAAAGTGCCTGACACCTTCCGTGGACATTTGATGTTTTTTTCCATCCCAGACGGACACTTGTGGAAAATGATGTAAATAAAAAGCTAGTGTCCATGTGGGGTGGAAAAATATCTTGTTTGTCCATGGAAGGTGCCTGACACCATCCAAAAAAACGGAAGAGGACAGGCATTTTTCAAAATCTACCCGAACGAAAAATCGAGTAGATAAGCCAAACAAACATAAGAATCGCAATACCAATACCGAATCCAACAGTGGGGAAGTGAAATAAAAAGCGGTTACTAAACGTCTGCCCGATAATTAACCCTGCAATAATAATGCTAAAGGCAAGTAGCGTAATGCTAAATGATATACGGTTCCCTACACGATCAAGCTTTAAAAGTAATTTATCAATTTGCGGGAGTTCCATTTCAAAACGAACTTGCCCTTTGTTGACTTTGATCAATGTTTTTCTTAGTAACTTGGGCAAACGGAACGTGATATTCGTAAAGTCTATTAACTCATCCCAGGCTTTTGAAAGTGCATGTAAGGGATGAATACGATCAAACAGCAGTTTTTGACCAAAAGGTTCTGCTAGATGAATTAAACTTAATTCCGAATCGAGATTTTTTACAATGCCTTCAATTGTAATTAGTGCTTTTCCAAGCATTGTGTAGTCTTTTGGGATAATAATTCGGTGTTTTTGTGTTGTATTGAATAAGTCTGTGATTGCTTCACCGATATTTATCTTACTTAAAGGAATGTTGTAATATTTATCACGTAAATTATCTAGATCCAGCCTTAGCCTATCTTCATTAATTTCTACTGAAGTTATAGCCATTCGACTAACTGTACGGATTAGAATATCCGTGTCTTTCTTCATTAAACCAATAATGAGTGAAGCGAAATTTTTCTTCATATCCGGACTTAAAATACCAATCTGACCAAAATCGATATAAACTATTTTGTTACCAGGCAAGAAGAGAAGGTTTCCTGGGTGAGGGTCACCATGGTAGACCCCGGAAATTAACACTTGATTGAGAAAAGAGTGCACAAGTCGTTCAGCCAATACTTTATTATTGAATTCATTGGTTGTTTCTGAATTGAGATAGGCATATTTTGTTCCTTCGAAATATTTAGTAGTCAACACCTTTTTTGTTGAATATTCCCAGAATACTTCCGGAATAAGAATATTGTCGTCTTCTTCAAACTGCCTACTAATCTTTTCGGCATTTCGTCCCTCTTGAGTATAATCCATTTCACTTTTAATCGCTTGGGCCAGCTCATCAACTATATCCCTTATTTGATAATGTTTTGCCCAATCATAGCGAATTTCGATCAGGCGGGTGATATCTCGTAATATTTCAATGTCGCTATCGATTTGTGATTCAATATTTGGACGACGAACTTTGACGGCTACCGTTTCTCCAGTTTTTAAAATGGCCTTATGTACTTGCCCAATCGATGCAGTTGCAAGACTGTCATCGTCAAAGTGCTGGAAGATATCCTCACAACTGGCACCGAGCTCCTCATAAATGGTTTGTTTGATGATAGATGTATCATACGGTGTGACATTATCCTGAAGTTTTTCAAGTTCCAATATTAGCTGTTCAGGGAGCAAATCCCTTCTTATGCTTAATAATTGTCCAAGTTTAATAAAGGTAGGTCCGAGCTCCTCCATAACCAATCGCAGCCGACTGCCGAGTGGTTTTGGTTCTTCTGATTGCAAATCGGCTGCCATTCTTTTCGGAAGCGAAAGCAAGTGCAATAATCCTACTTCCTTTACGATATATCCGAAACCATGTTTAACAAGAACGGTAACAATTTCCCTATATCTGTTAATATGCTGCATTCGCTTCATAAACATCTAAGATCACCTAATTTGTTCACTCTTGATTCGCATTTTTTAATAAAGCATCTAATTTTTCCTCTAGCCTGTTCAATTGTTGTTTCGTATCTTCGAATTCTTCAACGGTGACAAAGCCTAGCTGTTTAAATGATTCAGAAACTCCTTGCTGAAATTGCTTACTCCATTCTTCTTGCTTTTCTTTTCCTTTTTCTCCTAGCTCCACTAGTAATTTTTTTGCTTCTTCTGGAGCCAGGTCACCGTTAGTAACAAAATCTCTCACGTATTTTTCCGCCTTTTCTTTACTTGCAAGTGCAGCACCTAATCCAAGATAAAATCCCTTTTTGATTAATTCGTTCATTTTTTTCACCCTTTCTTTTTAATGATTTAATTATGTCCATTTAAATACAAAATGGTTATAAAATCAATTTATTATTGTCTGAAAATAAAAATACTTCCCCTTTACTAAATTTTAAATATTTTATATAATAAAAGGGTATATTAATTAAGATTAATGAAGGAGGGGTAAAGGTCAGATGAGTATGTCCGTTGTTTTTCAAATGGTTTTAGCTTAAGACGGGATAAGTATGCCCATTTTTAGCCAAACCAATCGTAAAACAACGGACAATCAGACCTTTATACTCTATAAATATTCGTGTTTTTTGGAATGTTTCCTTAAAGCATGTGAAAGGTAGGGGCTGTATTTCCCTACCTTTTTTATATGGATCTGTTAATTGATTTTGTAGTTTTTTAAATGCCTGCATGGGAATTGTCAACAGGTATCACATTTGAATTAAACAGCAGGTAAGATTTCGACAATATACCTTAACAGAGTCCAGTGTATAAAAAAGTCAAATTTCAATATTGAAAAGTTTTTTCTTAATATTGTATAAACTGTCCTCCTTGTTTTGCGATTGGTTCTATTAATCAGAACTTTTGGAGGGATAATAATTATGAGTATTGTACAATCAGAAAATTTAACTCACTATTTTGGAGATAAATTAATTTTTAAAGAAATTAATTTTCGTTTATTAAATATGGAGAGGGTAGGTTTAGTCGGGCCAAACGGAGCTGGCAAAACTACTCTTTTGCAGATTTTATCAGGGAGATTACTTCCAGATAGCGGTACGATTAGCTGGCATCCAAATGTACAGATTGGGTTTTTAGAACAGCATATCGAATTGGTGGAAGGAGTTACCATATTAGATTATTTGAAAAGTGCATTTCAACATTTATATGACTTAGAAAATGAGATGATTCGCTTAACTGAAGCAATGTCAACAAGCAATTCTGATGAATTACAAAAATTATTAAATAGGTATTCACAAATACAAGATCAGTTAGATATTAATGATTTTTATTCCATTGAGTCGAAAATTGAGGATATTGCTTTTGGATTAGGGATTCATGCTCTCGGAATGGAAAGGGATGTTTCAGAGTTAAGTGGTGGTCAGAGTACTAAATTGCTGCTGGCTAAGCTTTTGTTGAGCGAGCCGGATGTTTTACTGTTAGATGAACCAACTAACTATTTAGATTATAATCATATTTTATGGTTGAAGGAGTACTTAATTAATTACAAAAACTCCTTTATCTTAATATCGCATGATACAGAGTTTTTGAATGATGTAGTAAATATCATTTATCATTTAGAGCATAAGCAATTAACAAGGTATATTGGGAATTACAAACGATTTATGGAAGCATATGAGTTACGAAAACATCAAGTACAAATTGCATACAGTAGACAACAAGAAGAAATTCAAAAGCTTGAATCATATATCCAGAAAAACAAGGCACGTGTTTCAACTTCTAAACAAGCGAAATCACGTGAAAAAAAGTTATTAAAAATGGATCGAATTACTCAGCCTGATCAAACTCCGTTTCCAAGATATTCTTTTAAAGTATCTGAACGACCCACAAGTGTAATTGTTGAAACGAAAGCTATAGAAGTCGGTTATAATTCACCTTTACTACCATCCATTAGCTTTCGACTTAAACGAGGTGAGAAGGCTGCAATTATTGGCCATAACGGGATAGGTAAGTCTACTTTACTTAAAACGATTATCGGGGAGATCGCACCTCTTAGTGGAACAGTGGCATTCGGACAAAAGGTAAAGCCTGCATATTTTGCCCAAGAATGGAACACAGCTTTAACATTAACACCATTGGAATATATATGGTCCATGAATGCAAAAATGTCTCAAAAGGAAATTCGGCAAGCTCTAGCTAGATCGGGTCTAAAAAAGGATCATATTTTTCAGCCGTTAAATTCTTTAAGTGGGGGAGAACAAACGAAAGTACGACTGTGCCAACTTATGTTAGAGGAAAGTAACTGGCTCATCCTTGATGAACCTACTAATCATTTAGATGTTCAAGCAAAAGAGGTACTATCAAATGCACTTCAACAATATGAAGGCAGTATCCTGCTTGTTTCTCATGAACCAGACTTTTATAAGGATTGGTGTACACATATTTGGAATTTGGAAGAATGGATGAAGGAATAATATGAATAATAAAAAAGCACCAGAATTATAGTACTTATAATAATTCTGGTGCTTTTTTTCTATACATTTTTGAACCAATTTAGTGTTCGAAAAAAATTTATTATAGTTCCTCTTTTGATAGAAAACCGTAAAAAATGCGAAGATTGATAAACCAAGCCGCACAATGGGAAACAGATTATTGAAATCAATATTTCTTAAATATTTTCTGATATTATTTTTTACTCTTAAATTCATAAAATAGTTGTAGTGATAGATGAGGATTTTGTCCTTGAATGTAAACATCTGTAATTAGAAAATCTTTAGGAACCTCAAACTCGGCAGTATTGTAAAAATAAAGCCCGACAACTTCATCCAGTATATTTGATTGTTTCCAGCTCACATTATAAATAGTGGAAGTCCCAGTTTCTCCCTCATTAAATAAATTAAATTCATCAGAATTTCCTTGAGCTGTTGAATTAGGGGATTCAATATCCATTCCAGTATTTATTTTATTTGTATTAAAAAGAGACGAAGTCCACCAGACTTGTTTTGCGTTTTGACTTATGATATTGTATTCATTTCTTAGCTGCAATTCTATCTGCATCGGTTTTAAATCAGAAGGAATAAAATCAAATTGATGCTCGGAAACAACTAAAAATTTCCTTTCTCCTTCGTACACTAAATGCAAGTAAACACGGCCTAATGTCGTTTTTCGTGGTAGTGTTGAACTTGAGTATTGTTTTAATAATTTTTGATAATTCGCTTTTGATAAGTACTTTAAATCATTTTTAGAAATTTTCATGTAAATGGTTATACTATCGACAATTTTTCCGTTTATTTGTTCATATTGCTGAATTTCGTCTTTTGACATATTGTAAATAGAAATATCTTGGAATCCTAACTTTTTTAATTTGTTAAATGTATTCTTGTTAGGTTGAGATACATGCAAATTTTCCTTTATTTGAAAATTGTCGGGATTGGTTATAATCGTAGCTTGAGTTGTTTGTTTAAAGTAAACAAATCCAATGTATAACATAAATACCCCAGTGATAATCGAATAAAGTAGTAACAATCGATTTTTATTTTTCAAACTCTTCACCACTTTCTAACTCTTTAATAGTATAATAATACCAATATTGTAAAGAAAATTCGATACTTTTTAGGGGGAAGTATATGGGATTTAGAACGATGCTGGTCGGTTTTATTTTTATATTGTTTAATATTAATCTTGGAAATATTAATATTTTACCTGATGTAATAGGGTATGGCCTATTATTTCTGGGATCAATTACATTAAGAAGAAAGTTTGATAATGAATTCTTTTCTAGAGTCAAGTCAGCGAGCCTGATTTTAATTATTCTATCTAGTTTAGATCTCCTGAAAAAACATACAGAGGTATTATATGTTCTTAATAATTCTCAGACTATAGAGGGAAAGGTTTTTTCTTTTCTCTTTTATCTCACGATTGTATCTTTGTTCTTATACTGTGTATATAACTTATGTAGAGGCATTGAAAAAGAGGCAAATCTTATTGAATCAAAGGGGTTAGCTTCTAAATCAAGAAAGGTCTTTAAAATTTTTGCTATTTATCAATTGGCTTTTTTTCTTTTTCTCGGAATCGGTACCATTGGCGGATCTCAGGAATTCCATTTTAGTGGTCAGGCTGCATTATTTATTTTTATTGTTGTAGCTATTATTTTGATTTACGTTTTTGTTCAAATGTTTTCATTATTAAATCAGGCAGAAAAAACATTTATAGCAAGTTATAATGAAAAATAGATTCATATTAATTACTTGTAGTTGTATCAAACGAAACCAAATTTTAAAAATACCCCTTGATTCGCAATTTGAAAAATGCTAATATAATCAAAATATTTCTTTTATAAGTCGATGAAGAGAACAAGTACGTGAGGATCTGACTCTGACAGCGAGCTGGGAATGGTGGAAGCCAGCGAGGAAGCCGAAACGGAAAAATCATCTCTGAGATGCAAGGCTGAACGTAAAGTAAGTCTTGACGGAAGTCCACCGTTACAAGGAACGCGTATGATGGTACGTTGACAAAGTGCTGTTGCTGTTTGCAGCAGAATTTGGGTGGTAACGCGGGTAATACACTCGTCCCTTATTATAGGGACGGGTGTTTTTTATTTTCAGGTATTGTTAGACCATTTAATTGTTACAAATCAGTTTCCAATACTACGCAACAATTTGCTGCATAGCATGCCCAACAAGTATTAATGTCAACAATAGACAATAACAATTCCGTATTTTAAAAGGAGGATAAAAATGATGGAAGTTGAAAATCAAAAAGAAAGTAGCTCAATGCGGGAAAAACGGATCTCGAAATATTGGGAGGAACAGAATATTTTTCAACAATCGATAATGAACAGGGAAAATAAAAAATCCTTTGTATTTTATGAAGGACCACCGACAGCCAATGGTCTCCCACATGTTGGTCATGCATTAGGCAGGACATTAAAAGATATTATTGCCCGTTATCAAACAATGATTGGTAAGCAAGTGATCAGAAAAGCTGGATGGGATACTCATGGATTACCTGTTGAATTAGGAGTTGAAAAAGCACTGGGGATTTCAGGAAAACAAGCAATTGAAGAATATGGTGTTGAAGCATTTATTGAAAAATGTAAGGAAAGTGTCTTTTTCTATGAAAAACAGTGGAGAGAATTTACAAGAGATTTAGGATATTGGGTAGATATGGATAATCCATACTTGACGATGAGCAATGATTATATTGAATCTGTTTGGCATATACTTGGTACAATTCATGAAAGAGGTTTGCTATACAGAGGCCACCGTGTATCGCCCTATTGCCCGAGCTGTCAAACATCATTGAGTTCTCACGAAGTTGCCCAAGGCTATAAAGATGTAAAAGATTTGAGTGCTACCGTTAAATTTAAATTAAAAGACAAAGAGAATGAATATTTGTTAGGATGGACTACCACACCTTGGACACTACCTGCAAATGTTGCTCTTGCTGTAAATGAAGATATTGATTATGTGAAAGTAAAGGTAGATAATGAAATCTATTTTGTCGCTTCTTCTAGATTAAATCATGTTGTTAAGCAATCTAAAACTATTTTGGAAACGATTAAAGGAAAAGAGCTTGTAGGGCTTTCATATGAAGCTCCATTCACGTTTGCGGAAGTGGAAAATGGTCACAGAGTGGTTCATGCCTCATTTGTTTCAGAAGATAGTGGTACGGGAATTGTCCATATTGCACCTGCATATGGGGAAGATGATTACCGACTAGTACAAGAAAATAATTTCACTTTTATTAATGTAGTTGATGAACAAGGTAGATATTTGGATGTGGTGAAACCACTAGCAGGACAGTTAGTTAAAGAGAGTGACGTTGCAATCGTAAAGCTTTTACATGAAAAGGGATTATTATTTCATAAGGAAAAATATGAACATTCATACCCGCACTGCTGGAGATGCGACACACCTCTGCTTTATTATGCAACCGAGAGCTGGTTCATCAAAACTACTGCATTAAAAGATGAATTTATTGCAAAAAATCAGGAAGTGAATTGGTATCCTGAACATATAAAAAATGGTCGATTCGGAAACTTTTTAGAAGGGTTAGTTGACTGGAATATAAGTCGTAATCGTTACTGGGGTACGCCTTTAAATGTTTGGGTATGTTCGTCTTGTAAACATGAATATTCACCCAAAAGTATGAATGATCTCATAATGCATGCAGATGATCCGTTAAATCAAACTGAGCTCCATAAACCGTATGTCGATTATGTGACCATTAGTTGTCCAAAATGCAATGGAAGGATGAATAGGACACCAGAAGTGGTGGATGTTTGGTTTGATAGTGGTGCAATGCCATTTGCACAGTATCATGTACCATTTGAAAATTATGAAATTTTTCAAACACAATTTCCTGCAGATGTAGTAATTGAAGCGATTGATCAGACTCGTGGCTGGTTTTATTCTCTTCTAGCCGTATCGATTCTATATAAAGGGGTCGCTCCATATAAAAATGTTTTGGTAACAGGACATGTTCTTGATGAGCATGGGCAAAAGATGTCAAAAAGTAAAGGCAATGCTTTAGATCCGGTGGAATTAATTAAACTTTACGGTGCAGATGCATTAAGATGGGCTCTTATCGAAGACAGTGCTCCATGGAATCAAAAGAACTTTTCAAAAAGAAATGTTCAAGAAGCAAAATCCAAACTAATCGATACACTTTCCAGCTTATTTCATTTTTACAGTCTTTATGCAAATATTGATTCATTTGATCCTAGTAAATACAAAAGTGAGAAATTATCAATTATGGATAAATGGATTCTTTCAAGATTAGCCACAACTACTGTTAATATGAAAAAAGAAATGGAAGATTTTCAAGTAACTAATGCTGCAAGGTATGCAGGACAATTAGTTGAAGAGATCAGCAATTGGTATATACGTAGAAACAGGGAGCGTTTTTGGAGTCAAGGTATGTCTGAAGATAAGATTGCTGCTTTTCAAACTTTCTACATTGTTTTAAAAGATACAGCAAGATTGCTTGCTCCATTTGTACCTTTTATTTCAGAGGATATATATCAATCATTAACAGGAAGAAGTGTTCATTTATCAAGCTATCCTGAAATAGAACAAAATTATTTTGATCATAGACTTGAGGAGCAAATGCAAGCAGTGAGGGAAATCGTAGAACTAGGCAGAAATATCCGTCATTCCCATCAATTAAAAACAAAACAACCTTTAGCTAAATTAGTAGTCGCTTCTAATTTTGAATATCAAAATGAACTTGTCCAATATGAAAACATCATAAAAGACGAACTGAATATCAAGGTACTGGAGTGGGCTGATTTTTCAAATGATTGGATAGAATACAAGTTGAAGTTAAACTTTAAGTCTGCTGGCCCAAAACTAGGAAAAAGGGTAAATGAAGCGAATCAGCGATTGATACATGCTTCAACTGAAGAAATCAATCATTTTCTGAATGAAGGGTCTCTATCTTTGTTAATTGATAATGAACGTATCGTACTAGATAATGATGATGTGCAAGTGCAAAAGAAAACGAACTTAAATGGTTTTACTGAGGCATCTAATCGTAATTTCACCGTATGGTTAGATACGAATATAACTGAAGATTTAGAACGTGAAGGCATGGTAAGAGATTTTATTCGAATGATTCAAGATTTTCGTAAGAAGAGTAATTTCCCAGTAGAGAAGAGAATCACAATTCAAATATCTGGATCCACAAAATTCAAGCACTTAATAAAAGAATATGAAAATTTGGTCCAAAGCAGTATTGTATTAAATACTATTATTTATACAGAAGGTGATCAAATGGAAAAAATGATGATTGGTGATGAGGAAATTATGATCAGTATCATATAAACCGGAAAAGTGGGAGAATTTCTCCCACTTATTTTGTTGAGAGGCACTTTTTGTAAAGTTCGTTGATTTTGCATCAAGTAAATATCGATTAGGATTTTACAAACTTGTCGAAAACAGCCTTTTGAAAAACGTTTTGTTATAATGAAGAAAATGTATATATAATGGATCGGGAGTGTCATCATGAATCAAAAAACGATTGGAATATTAGCGCATGTTGATGCGGGAAAAACGACATTTGCTGAACAGCTTTTATATCATACAAAAAGCATTAAACAAAGAGGCAGGGTTGATCATAAAGATGCTTTCCTCGATAGCCATGATATAGAAAAGGCAAGAGGAATAACAGTATTTGCTGATCAAGCCCAATTTTCCTATAATGGATCAAATTATTACCTTATAGATACCCCTGGCCATGTCGACTTTTCATCAGAAATGGAACGATCCATTCAAGTGATGGACTATGCCATTGTGATCATCAGTGCGGTTGAAGGAGTAGAGGGGCATACAGAAACCGTTTGGCACCTACTTAGAAAGCACCAAGTTCCAACATTCTTTTTCATCAATAAAACAGACCGAGTCGGTGCGAATATTGATAGAGTGATAGAGGAAATCCGAACACAATTAACAAAGAATGTCTTTCAAATAGATGACTCATTTGAAGATGGAGTTATGAATGAAGACTTGATTGAATTTATTGCTGAACAAAATGAAGCACTGCTAGAAAAATATATGGACGATAGCTATGATAAAGTACTTTGGCTGAGCGCTATGGAGAAATTAATTGCAGAAAACAGTATTTTCCCAGTAGCAAGTGGTTCAGCTTTACAGGATATAGGTATTCATTCCTTTATTGAGAAGTTTGACAAATTAACCTTTTCCGAATGGAAACAAGAAGGGTTATTTGGAGGACGGGTTTATAAAATAAGACATGATGATAAAGGTACAAAGATTACTTTTATAAAAGCATTAAATGGATCTCTAAACGTACGTGATGAAATCAACTATGGTGAAGATGAAAATAAGGTAATTGAAAAAGTAACACAAATTAGAAAATACAACGGAAAAAAGTTTGAAATTGTAGATCGAGTTTTTGCGGGTGAACTGTTTGCAGTGACGGGATTATCCAATATTTCTGCGGGTGATGGAATCGGTACGATTCAGGAAAAAGCTAAATATGGAATGCAAGCAACTCTGAAATCTAAAGTAATCTTTGACACTTCTTTGAATAAAAGAGAGGTTTTAAAGTGCTTTCAAATATTAGATGAAGAAGATCCCTCCTTAATGGTTACATGGGATGAAATCTTACAAGAAATTCATCTCCATGTAATGGGAGCGATCCAGCTTGAAGTATTAGAACAGTTGGTACAAGAGCGTTTTAATATTAAAGTTTCCTTTGGAAAACCGGAGATACTATACAAAGAAACAATTAAAACAGAAGTATATGGATATGGTCATTTTGAACCATTAAAACATTTTGCTGAAGTTCATCTCAAATTAGAGCCTTCTGAAAGATCGGGAGGTGTTTCATTCGAGAATATATGTCATTCCGATGATTTAAACACAAGTTATCAAAATCTCGTGAAACATTATTTATTTGAGAAGGATCACCGAGGGATTCTAACAGGCTCTCCACTAACTAATATAAAAGTAACTTTATTAACAGGACGAGCTCATATTAAGCATACAAGTGGAGGCGATTTTAGAGAGGCCACCTTGAGAGCATTAAGACAGGGATTAGAAAAAGCGGAAAACATCTTATTTGAACCGTTTTATGATTTCAAAATAAAAGTAGATATAGACCAAATGGGGCGGGTATTATCAGACATACAAGCTGCTTATGGAAGTTTTAATACACCCGAAACGAGTGGAAATAAAGCCATTATTACTGGTAAAGTACCTGTCGCAACATTTATGTCCTATAGCACAGTTCTTGCATCCTTCACTCAAGGAAAAGGGATCATTAATTTGGTATTTGGTGGATATCACCGCTGTCATAATGAAGATGAGGTAATTGAGAGAATTGCTTACAATAAAAATGCTGATCCGGAGTATACATCATCTTCAATATTTTGCTCAAAAGGACAAGGATATACAGTCCCATGGGATGAGGCGGATAGTATGATGCATTGTTTGAAGTAATTTTTTTTGAAATTTGAATGCTAAAAAATAAACTAGGTGTATAATAGCTAAGGAGTTACATGATCTTAATATTTAATAATCGATGAAAGGACGTCTCATAATGAACATTACCGGACATTCAATTGAAAAACTCGAGGATCCAACAGGAATTTTAGCTGGGGATCGTTATGAATATATATTAAACATTGAAGTACCTGAAGATGATGAATTATTTTCTGATAAAGGATTATATTTAAAGATTATTTATGTAATCGATGAAATGGGACCTCGAATTGCACAATATCAAATTTTTGAAAATATAACGAATCGTTATATTGATTTTGGTTTGGAAGAAGATGAAGTAGAATTGGTAAGTAATTATTGTAAACAGCATATCGATTCCGTATAAAAAGCAGGTAAACCCTGCTTTTTTATTTTTTATGTCTAGCGTAAGCAGCAGGTCCCTCGAAGTAAAAAAAAGTAACCATAGAAATCAAAGAGCGGACTTCAATGGTTGGCAAACATTTAATTCCGAGGCTTATCAAGGCGATTCTGCTTTTCTAATGACTCCTCAATGACTGATCCAATGGATTCAAATTTTATTTTCCATGGACTAATTGGAGAAGTTCGTATTAATTGTAAAGAAAGCTGAGTATTTACAGGTCCAATTTCTTTTAAATGCATTTTAACTTCTACAGGAACAGTTGTTACTAATGAATATGGATCTGCATCTATTACCGGGTGTCTATTCCATTGTATTGTTTCAATTTGCTTAATCTTATTTACTTGACTCTTAATATTCATATCTTCACTAACAACAACTTTTTTTACTAAACCTTTATCTCCGTTCTTTATAAATACCATGATTGCATCTGCCAGTTGAGGAGGAGATGCACTAACTAAATATTCATCGATCTTTCCTGCTGCTTTAAAAATCATGAGTTGATGGGATAAATCCGATCTTTCTGTACGATGTGTCATACTACCAATGAAATGGATACAAAAATGACCCGGAAAGCCATTCTGAAGGGCACCTGCTCCATGTGGCATACCATGCATAGAAGCAGCGATTAGTCTATTATTAGATAAAATTAATATTGCTCTACGGCGCCAGCTCCAATGTCCCTCATAAATATTCTTCATGATTTTTGTGTCTTTTCTTGTCAACGGCTGGACATCTGCATGATGTTTTCCTGCTCTTCTTTGTACTTCAAAGCTTTTTCCAGTTTCTACATCAATCACAGTAAACTTTGCTAGTCTAGGAAGGAATTTGTTCACTTCTTCCCAATGCAACATTTCTATTTGAAAATTTATTTGATTCGTACTGGAATCTTTTTTAGATGCAAATGTATGTTTGATTCCTAAGAATGAAATTAAAATGAAAATAAGGAAAGTAATTTGAGCTTTTTTCATTGAATTGCATCATCTCCGAATACTTTTTGCTTAATATTTATTTTTTACAAATTATTTTGGAGCATAACTTTTAAATTATGGAAAAGATTGAGATAAGATGCATTTATAAATTGAAAGAGAGAGATGTAAGAAAATCCCTCTCTTTGTTCAAATGTAAGAAAGTATAAAATTTACTAAGGATAATAGGCATGAAAAGTGTCCGCTGTGTCTAGCTTCAGCGCCTATCGGCGTACGGATTTCTCCGTCTTCTCCCTACGATAAGTCAACATCGACTCGTTCCTCGCCGTGTCTCCTTTATCTCAGTCGAAAACTATGAAATCCGTACGCCGATGACAAAGGCGCTTGTGCTTTTCTTAATGTTTTGAATTAGATTGTACTAATTAACAAGCCAATTTACTTACTAATAAACATTTGAGACCAGTGATATCCAGTTTGTTCAACACCTACACCGATATGGGTAAAGCTTTTATTCAGTATATTTTCGCGGTGTCCTTGACTATTCATCCAAGAATTGACAACCTCTTGTGCTGTTCTTTGTCCCATGGCTATATTTTCACCTGCGGATTTGTACGACACCCCAAAATCCCTCATCATATCAAATGGAGAGCCATAAGTTGGACTTGTATGTGAGAAATAATGGTTTTGTTGCATATCAGCCGATTTTTTTTGAGCGACTCCACTTAATTTCGTATCAACTTTTAAGGCAGGGAGACCATTTTTTGCTCTTTCATTATTGGTTAAATTAATGACTTGTTGAGCTACCTGACTAATATTACCGGTTGGTTGATTATTAGTAGGTTGATTTTTAGCCGGTTGATTAGTTGTCGTATTTTTCCTTGGCTGCCCTTGAGGTTGTGCAGGTACATTAAATTGTTGTGCTCCACCCGGTATTTGCTGTTGAACAAATGGCTGAGTAAATTGTGGAGCACCCGCTTGCTGTTGAATAGCCTGGCTAGGATCAATTGTTCTAAATTTATATTTTGCAGACTGTGTCAAGATCGCTTCTGTATGTGGGTACTGGCCACTTGACATTGATGTTCGATCAGCAGATATATTCAGGTTATTATTTACCTTATGCCGGTTATCTACGCCTACATTATATCTATCTGTTAGTGGTCCGGTCTGATCTAAATTATCATATCGGACATTTAAGGCTCTATTATTATTGATATTTCTGTTTGTTGTTTTCGTTCCAAACTGATCACGATTCAAAGATTGATTCGCTTGGGTGCAACCTACAAGGCCAAATATCAAAATTGATGATATTAAGATGCCTTTTTTATTTGTTATCAAATTTAAAAACCTCCTTTAACATGTATTTTCTTTCCTACTTATTTTTTAATTTATGTTGCAAAATATTAATGGAAATTACCGTGATAATTGGATGGAATTATTCGTTACATGAAATTGATTAGTTTGGAGATAATAAATTAAGATTTCTATGAAGATTCTTACTCCTTAAAAGAGGTAATCAATAATAATATTATGTAAATAAAAAATAAGAAAAGAATTCTATGTCCGCTTTTTTAACACTCGGGTTAAGCAGACCAACGATAAAAAGAGTAGATGATCGTTAAATAGAGGGCATAACCTCCCAATGAGTAGATGTGCTTCCATGAATCATTATGAACAAAAAATCCTAATGTTTCTGCAAATTTTTCAGCAACAGTCATCAAGAGACTTAAGATAAAAATAAAACCTGTCATTTTTACCCCATGTATTTTTTTGCAAACAAATAAAAAAAAGATAATAAACAAAGGGAGTCCAATTAAAGTAAAAAGAATATTTATTGAAAAGATCTCAGGCATTAGTCTTTTTGGAAATGAGTATAATCCTTTTCCAATAAAAAAAAGATCGAGATAGGTTCCAAGCAATGTTCCAAGCAGCAGTGGTGGGATTAGATTTTTATTCCAAAAGGGAAATTGCTTTTTTCGCAATTGAAGCGAGCTCGATTCTTTCAAGTGTTTTGCAGTATTCATATTCAATCTCTCCATCTACTTTTTCTTCTGAATCTATTAAATAATAAATGACTTGCCAGTCTTTAAACCAATCGGTATTTTCAGGATTCGGATGCTCTCTATTTTTCCATGCAAATTCTAATTTTGGGCTAAAAAATCGTGGAGAACCAGAGTTCAATTGGCATGATTTAAACCTTGGCTTAAAAAGTCTTCCCGGAATTCCTTCAGCTACATCATTAAAAATATGGGGCCAATAATCTTTTCTAGATCCGGTATGAGGAGTCGTGATTGCCCATCTTTTTGTCATTTCTAATTGATTACGTTCACTAAACAAAATGGCATACAATCGTTTTCCTAAAAGAATACGTTTATGTAAGCTCTCAAAATGATTGAGTGTTTGACCTGCCAGCATTAACCTTCCGTCCTTTATATAAGGGAAGAGAATGTGATTCATGGACAGGAAATCCTGCAGCTTGAATTCGAGTGTACTGAATACATTCTTTTTAAAGATGGGATTTTTTATCACTCTTAATTCTAAATAGCTTTGCTCATTGATGATTAAAGCAATAGTAAGTTTATATGGATCCTGATCTTCCCAAAATTGACTCCATAGTGATTCCATAAAAGTTGATACATGTAAATGAGGTAATAAATAAAATAGGTTTTGACCTCTTTTTAAGCTTTCTTCGTAAATTAAAAATTGTGGGTAAGCGTCTTGAAAAATCAGCCAATTTCCCCGTTCTAAAAAGGTGAAAAAAGAAGAAGCCTCTTTTTTCGTTAGAAGCTTTGAGAGGAGTTCTCCTTTCAAATCAGTCATATTCCATCCGCCATTACGTGATACCATATGTCCTAAAAAAGCCCAATGAATTTCCGGATGACGTATATAAAAATCTAGATATGCTTTTGTTCTTGTCACATTATTTTTATTAAGTCTGCTCGTTTGCTCTCTAATTTTTTGTATTAGAATTTCTTCCTTTGGGAAGATTTTTACCATTTGAAATTTATTGTTTTTCTTTTTTAACTCTTTCTTTATTTTCTTAATAGGTTCAGAGAGGGGGATTTTTTTCTGTTTTTTGATCTTATACAAGATGAAAGTAACCTCCTCTTTAATAACTAAAGCTGATGAGGATTTTGTTTTAGGAGATAGTTAAAAATGGATATATGACATTTTATTAATGAAAATTGAAATTCATGATGAATATTGAATGATAAGAAAATAAGTTGATTGGTTTATGCTGTATCATGCTGGATATTATAGGTGATTTCATTACTGCATAGATGCTATACTTTAAAAAGACATTCATGTAATTGAACCTTCGGAAGGATACTTTATTTGTATGATAGGAGGATTATATATGGGTAAAAAAGATAAAATTGGTAAGATAAAAGATCAGGCCGAAATTCTCTCATTCACAGCTAGAAAAAAATGGCTTTCTATACCAGAAGAGTTTCGAAAAAAAATTGAACATAATGTGTGGTGCTCTTCTTGTCGAGATGCTGTTCAGATAGAAAAATATGCTGTTAAAGAAACACGGGGTGGACTTCTTCTTCAAGGAATATGCAAAACATGTGGGAACGAAATCGTAAGAGTGGTTGATTAAAAATTTAATCGACTTTCGTTTAAAGGGGCAAATATGACAAATATCAGTGATATAGCGAAGAGAGCAGGTGTGTCTGTCACCACTGTTTCGAGGGTTCTTAACAATCATAAATATGTTTCAAGTGAGAAAAGATTAGCAGTACAAAAAGTGATTGAAGAAATGAATTATACACCAAACAAAAATGCAGTCGACTTGATTCGTGGAGAAACTAAAATGATTGGTGTAATTATTCCTTATAATAATAATCAAGCATTTGATCAAATGTTACATGGGATACTTAATAAATCAATTGAACGTGATTATTCAGTTACAGTACTTCCAACAAAATATAATAAAGAAAAAGAGATTTCTTACCTATCTATGTTGAAAAATAAATTTTTGGATGGAATCATTCTTACATCAAGAGCTAATGACTGGAATAAAATATTGCCTTTTACAAAATACGGATCAATTGTTTCATGTGAATATACCGATCACCCTGAAGTTGGGTGTGCTTTTATAGATAGATATTCTTCATTTATTGAAGCATTTCAATATCTTAAAAATAAAGGGCATACGAAAGTTGCTTTTACAACGGCAAGAGGTAAAGAAAGTACTAGCACTGTACAAATCCTAGCAGCATATAAAGAAATATTCGGAGATTTGCCAATCGAATACAATGTTTCAGAGTGCTATTCATTTGAAGACGGGTATAACGCCGGAATAAAACTACTAAATTTAGAAAAAAGACCGACAGCTGTTTATGCAAATGGGGACGAGGTCGCTTGTGGCATTTACCAATACGCCAAGACCATAAATTTAGAAATTCCAAAAGACGTATCGATACTTGGTCAAGAAAACCAGCCTATGGGAGTTGGAATGAATATATCAACCGTCGATCATCAATTAATCAAAGCGGGAGAATGTGCATGTGATCTCATAATTGATAAATCAAAACAAAAAATTAAAATTCCTTTTAGGATAATTGAACGTCAATCAACTTAAGTATTGACATGAAATCCATTTCATCTATTACTCTTGTTCTAACAGAATATGAAATGGGGGATGGACGAAGTGTACAATTCTTTTATATTTGATTTAGACGGTACAATTATTGATTCAGAGATAATTGGGCTAACCGCATTACAAGAAACATTAAAAGAGCAAGGTATTGAAAAAGATCTTGATCAGCTGCGTTTTTCATTGGGTATACCAGGATTAAAAACTCTTGAAATATTAAATATTGCCGATATCCCAACTACATTGGAATCTTGGCTTAATAAGGAAAAGCCTCTTTTAAAAAACGTTCCATTATTCGAGGATATTATTGAAGTGATCGCTCAACTGCCGAAAGCGGGAGTTGTGACATCAAAAACCGCTGAAGAAATGAATAGTAGTTTTTATTTATTAAACATAGATCATCATTTTCATACGATTGTTTGTGCAAGTGATACAGAAAGACATAAGCCGCATCCTGAACCATTAGAATTAGGGTTAAAATTATTAGACTGTAAACCTAATAGAGCTATATATATTGGTGATTCAATATATGACATGGAATGCGCAAAAGCTGCAGGAGTAGATTTTGGTTTAGCATTATGGGGAGCAAAAACAACTGATGGATTTGAAGATGCAAATTACATTTTTAAAACTCCTAACGAGATTTTAAATTTGATAAAGAAGTAAGAATTTTAAACTTATCATGAAATACAAAAAGCTAAAAGAGTGGTCATGCACCCTTTTAGCTTTTTGTAATTTTTGAAGGATTATTAATTTTATAATGAACAGGAACATCCACAATGAATTCTTCTTCTATATCTTTTCCTTTAGGTAATTTCTTTTTGACAATTTTTCCGTCAAATTCAAGAGTTTCACCTTGTTTAAGTTCGAACTTTTTTAAGGTTTTCGAGTGAGAGCACCAGGCATAATCCACTTCAATTGGTTTTTCTTGATGGATAACAATGTTTTCAAGTACAACTACTTCATCATTTTCTTCATTGAAATTATTCCAGCTTAATGCGAATTGTTTAACTACAGCTGTAAAATGGACTTTTTCAGTAGGTAAATCTAATTTTGGTGCTTTTTTTGTTGAAACTTTCTTTACTCTCGGCTCATTTTGATTGGAATCTGATTTCGTCTTTTCCGGTATAGAGTTTTCTATTTTTTCTTGATCGTGGGAGGGCGATGTTTCTTTTGAACTTGAAGAAACAAATGCCTTTCCGAAACTTGGTGATTGCATTTCCTTTAGGTAGGCAGGATGAATACAGCTTAAGTTCCCGTCTTGGAATTCAATAATTATGGTGTTGTATTCCTCAGTATTCCCGAACACTTCGTAGCCTTTGATATGGACTAACTGTTTTTGATTTGCGTCTTTGTACCAGAATTGTTTTTTTACTTCTTTGGTTGTTGATAGTCCCCATTCTCTTACTTTTGCTTCGTAGTGGGAATCATCAATAAAAGTTTCATAATCTCCCTCTGGTGGTATATAAGTTGTATCATTCGATTCTTCATTGTGTGGTAAAGTAATTGGCATACCTTCACTTCCTTTCTAGAATATTGTACACCATTCTCTTTCAATAGAGTATGGAGGAGAAGATTTACAGAAAATGTATTGTTGTTGCAAGAGTTATCATCCTAATTCTTGGGAAAGTGCACGTCCAGCTTGTCTTCCTGTGAACAGACAGCCGCCCACAAATGTTCCTTCCAGGGAGCGATAACCATGAATTCCTCCTCCGCCAAATCCTGAAACTTCTCCTGCGGAGTAAAGACCTTTAACCGGGTTTCCAGAAATATCAAGTACACGGCCTGATAAATCGGTTTGAAGTCCTCCAAGAGTTTTTCGACTAAGGATATTTAATCGAACGGCAATTAATGGTCCATTTTTTGGATCAAGAATTTTGTGAGGCGGTGCGACTCGTATGAGTTTGTCACCAAGATATTTCCTAGCTCCCCGCAAAGCGATAATCTGCAAATCTTTCGTAAATGGATTATCGATTTCTCGATCTCTCGCAAGAATTTGCCGCTCGATTTCACGGTAATTAAGTAAATTATTTCCAGCAAGCTTGTTCATCCCAGCCACTAGTTCTTGTAATGAATTGGCAATGACGAAATCTTCTCCATTGTCCATAAATGCCTTTACAGGAGCTGGGGCGCCTGGAATAATTCGTGACAATACTTTTCTAATATTTTTTTCGGTTAAATCAGGATTTTGTTCAGATCCTGAAAGGGCAAACTCTTTCTCAATTATTTTTTGAGTTAAAATAAACCATGAATAATCGTAGCCAGTAGCCTGAATGGCTTCAAGTGTGCCTAATGTATCGAATCCAGGAAAATTTGGTACAGGAAAACGCTTTCCGTTAGCATCGAACCACAGTGATGATGGACCAGGAAGGATGCGAATACCGTGCATTGGCCAAACCGGGTTCCAGTTTTTAATTCCTTCTGTATAATGCCACATACGATCTCTGTTTACTATTCTTCCTCCTGCTTTTTCAGTTATAGCAAGCATTCGCCCATCCACATGCTCTGGAACGCCTGAAATCATATTCTTTGGTGGTAAGCCAAGACGGGCTGGCCAATTCTGTCTAATAAGCTCATGATTTCCACCAATCCCCCCGCTCGTTACCATTACAGCTTCTGAATGAAACTCGAAGTTTCCAATCACTTCCCTAGAGCTTGCTTCTCCACGAGCAACTGAGCTAGGGATGAGAATGGCACCACGCACACCGACAACTGCACCATTATTAATGATTAATTCATCGACACGGTGGCGAGGGCGATAATCGACTAAACCGTTTTCCATCGCCATACGGACCCTCGTCTCAAAAGGTTTCACGATACCTGGTCCGGTTCCCCAAACGATATGAAAACGCGGGACTGAATTGCCATGACCTTCAGCAAGATATCCACCACGTTCTGCCCATCCGACCACGGGAAAGAATCGAACTCCTTGAGCATATAACCATTCTCGTTTTTCACCTGCAGCAAAGTCAACATAGGCTTGCGCCCATTTTTTGCCCCAATAATCTTCGTTATTTTCTCTATCATACCCTGCTGTTCCCAACCAGTCTTGCCAAGCAAGTTCACGAGAATCCTTAATGCCCATCCTTCGCTGCTCAGGTGAATCGACTAAAAATAATCCGCCGAATGACCACCATGCCTGGCCCCCAAGGGATGCTTCCGGCTCCTGATCTAAAAGCAATACTTTTTTTCCCGCATCGGCCAGCTCTGCAGTTGCTACTAAACCGGCAAGACCAGCACCAACTACTACCACATCAAATTTCAAAATGTTTTCCCCCTTGTTCAAATTATATAAAACTTAAAGGATGGTACAGAATTTAAAATATTTAAAAAATTATTATGGTATTTTATATTATAAGCCAGTAGTTTAATTTATGAAAATGTGTAGTACTTGAAATATTTGTTTATTCCATCATTTATAGGGGGAGGCTTAGTAGATATTTTTTATGAGAGTAATCTTTTTTCGATTTTTGTAGTACAATAAAATAGATTTAAGACTATTTTTTTAAGGAGTTTTTGCAAGGTGAAAGTAATAAATAAAATATTTAACCATTATTGGAGCCCTTATGTCGCCATCGGTATTGCAGGTGTACTAAGTGCTCTCTATTTTGGAATCACCAAAACCGTTTGGGCGGTTACTGGTGAGTTTACGAGGCTCGGCGGGCATATTTTACAACTCTTTGGTGTGGATATTTCTGATTGGGCTTATTTCAAACTAATACATATGCAAGGAACAACCTTTAGCCGAACTGATGGCTGGATTGTTTGGGGGATGCTTATTGGTGCGCTTATCATGATTTTGATAAGTAATAGTTTTAAAATTAGAATACCCAAGCAAAAGAGAAGGTTGGTTCAAGGTCTCATCGGAGGAATTATTGCTGGATTTGGTGCACGATTAGCTCTTGGTTGTAATCTTGCCGCTTTTTTTACAGGTGTACCGCAATTTTCGCTCCATTCCTGGATTTTTATGATTGCAACGGCAATAGGAACTTTTATAGGTACAAAAATTGTAAATTTAAAATGGTGGAAAGGTAAACCAGTACTGCAAAAGGGAAATACAGCCAAGCTTTTGAATAAAAACCGTCGAATTCAACCGTACATTGGCGGACTTATTGCGATTATCTATATTGGAATTATTATTTATCTCTTTGTAACGGATAAAACGATGCTCGGAGTAGCAGCAATATTTGGAGCGGCTTTTGGTATTTTAATAGAAAGAGGGCAAATTTGTTTTACCTCTGCTTTTCGTGATTTATGGATCAGCGGGAGAGCTACTATGACGAAAGCTATTCTTGTAGGAATGGCAATCAGTTCCGTGGCAACTCTGATCGTTATTATCGTTTATGGATTAGAGCCTGTGACGAAAATAGCAGCACCAAGCACCTTTATTGGCGGCTTGCTATTTGGATTGGGAATCGTATTAGCAAGTGGTTGTGAAACTGGAATGATGTATCGTTTGATGGAGGGGCAAGTTCACTATTTGATGGTATTTATCGGGAATATCGTTGGTGCGACAGCACTTGCCTATGCTTGGGATCATCTTGGGGTTTACAATCTGCTTGTAAAAAGCGGCAAACCAATTAATCTCATTACAGCAATGGGACCAACAGGTGCACTCATCATAACACTTACTCTACTAGTAGTAAGCTTTATCATCGCTGCCTATTGGCAAAAAAATTATCGTTTTGAGGTTGGATTTAAGAAAGGGGATCATAAGCATGTCCATTGATTTTACACTAGATATTAGAGGAGAATCCTGTCCATATCCTGTCATTTATACATTAGAAACGTTAAGGGATTTGGAGAATGGAAAAATACTGCAAGTAATAACTGATTGCCCATCATCCTTTAGAAATGTTCCGGAGGAAGTAGTGAAACACGGATATCAATTAGCGCAAGATCCAGTGAAAAATGGGCAGGAATATCTTTTTTATATCATTGCTTAAGGTCCTGTACCTAAGAATAGCCTTCACATTTATTGTGGAGGTTTTTGTTTTGACTTTTGGGATTAGTAGGAAGGTGCTAGTTAAGGTATTAAATTGTGAAAATGAAGAATAAATATAAAATAACTTTATGAATAAGCTGTTAAAACGAGTACTTAATGATGGTATTAATTATAGGCTTTTGTAAAATAATGTTATTGTTGCGGTAAAGTCATTCGTGGAATGTTTTGTCTAGATATACTCCGTATTAAAATAGCTTTAAACATGGCCGGCAGATCACTTATTGAACAAAAAGTATAAACAAAGAATTATGATATAAAAAATAAAGGATATGTGAATGAATGGGAATTTTTCTTATTGTTTTATCATTATTAGCAATTATCGGACTTTCTAATATTGTGAATCATCTTGTGCCATATATTCCCGTGCCGCTTATTCAGATCGCTTTAGGCATATTAATTGCGGTAATTCCTTTAGGAATACATATCCCTATGGAGACAGAATTATTTTTAGTGCTCTTTATTGCACCTTTGCTTTTTAATGACGGGAGAAATGTACCGAGGTCAGCATTATGGAAATTAAGGGTTCCAATATTATTACTTGCACTAGGGTTAGTATTTGTAACGGTTATTGTGATTGGCTATTTAATACATTGGCTTATTCCTTCGATACCTCTTCCAGCAGCGTTTGCATTAGCAGCTATATTGTCACCGACAGACGTGGTAGCAGTTAGTGCGATTTCAAGCAGGGTTAATATACCTAAAAGCATTATGCACTTGCTTGAGGGGGAGGGGTTAATGAATGATGCATCAGGGCTAGTTGCTTTTAAATTTGCAGTGACAGCAACTGTTACAGGTGTTTTCTCGCTCGCAAATGCAAGCTTGAGTTTTTTAGTTATTGCCATCGGAGGTTTTCTTGGCGGAGCGATTCTAGCTTTTTTCATTATTCAAATCAGGGTTCTTATTCGTCGTTTTGGGATGGAAGATGTAACAATCCATATGCTTATACAAATTCTTACTCCGTTTGTCATTTATTTGGTTACTGAGCATTTTCATCTTTCAGGAATATTAGCTGTTGTTGCAGCGGGAATAGTCCATGCAATTGAGAAGGACCGGGAAAAATCTCCGACTTTAGAATTACAGGTCGTTTCGAAAAGTACATGGACAGTGATTTTATATATTTTAAATGGTTTAGTGTTTGTTTTACTTGGTTTACAAATTCCGAATGTAGCAAGTGAAATTTTTAAAGATCCACTATTTAATAATTTTGTAGTGATGAAATATATTTTGATCATTACTTTCGCATTATTGCTCCTTCGTTTCATTTGGATCTATCTATCTTGGTGGATTGGTTGGAAATTGGTTAAGAAAAAGAAAATTCTAAAACCATATCTTAGACCAATTGGGATTACTACGATTTCAGGTGTTAGAGGAGCTGTAACATTAGCGGGGTCGTTTTCGATTCCTTTTTTACTAGCTGATGGGAGTCCATTTCCTGAGCGCTCTCTAATCATTTTTATCGCAGCAGGAGTAATATTAGTAACTTTAATCATCGCGAGCATCTTCCTGCCAATGATTGCAAAATCAGCTGAAGAAAAGGTAGATAGTGAAAGAAAAGAAATGGAAAAGAAAGCATTTATTCAAACGAAAGTAGCAGCTATACGGGCAACCGAGGAAATGATAAATGATGTGAATCGCTCTGCTGCTTTATCTATTATTTCAGATTATAACCAGAAAATAAGTCAGTATAAATATGAAAGTGCCGATGCCAACTTGCGTAAGAAGGAAGAAACTGAAATTAGGATTAGGGCACTGGAGGCAGAGTCTTCATATATTACGAAATTGATAAAAGAAAGACGGATTGATCGTGAAACAGCTTATATTGCTAAAGAATATATTCGTCGAATGGAAATTGCTATTACGAACAAAATTAAATATAGGGTTTTCGTTTTATGGACGTTGATAAGAAAAATCTTGTTTCGAATAGTACAGATGTTTGTCCCAAATAAAAAGATATTAGACAAAAAACGGAATATAATACGAAGCATCATCTACTTAAAAAAGAATATGGCTGAATCAGCTATTCAAGATCTGAAAAATGGATTAACTTCTCATAATAAAAATATTACTTTTCTTGTGATAGGAGAATATAATGAACTCCTTACTAATTTAAAATTGCATAATAATGCTAGTGCCGCTAAGGAGTATGAACGTTTAAAACGTGAATTGCAAGGTAAGGCCTTTCAAGCCGAACGAGATGAAATTCAAAAGATGTATGAAAAAGGGCAAATTACCGCCGATATTGTTAAAAAGGTACGACAAAATATTAATATACGAGAAGCCTATTGGATGGAAAAGAACAGTTTACATGGGTAATCTTTTAGTGATTGACTTCATTTTTAAGTTGATTCACTAGAATTTTTTATCCTATTTGGTTATTAAAAGGATTGATTCTTTGATACAAATCAAAATGAGGGCGGCTCATAATTATTTGGATTTAAATAATTATGGGTCGCCCTCGTTTGTCGATATTTCATTTACTTGGCAAAGAATTAGATTGTATAACCTTCTTTTGTAAGGATTGGAATGTTTCCTTTTCATAGAAAGCATCTGCCCGTTGCTGTATTTCATTTAACATATTGCCATTTTCCATTAGCGTTTCTTGTATACGATCGATTAATTGAAGAGCATTTTTCCCAGTGATTTGCATGGCAACTCGTTCAAGTAGAACTTTTGCATCAACCGAGAATTTTTCAGCAAAACTATGACACATTACTATATTGATTCGAAGTGCCTCAGAGTATTCACTTGTAAATGCCCGACGTATACATCCCCGAACACCAGCATAACCATATGAAATTTCGGATATAGCCCGATAAAAAAGAATCATACCATCTGCATGACTGGATTCTGGGTGCACCCTAAGTTCACTTACTAATGAAGTTAATCTCCGTATCACTGGTTTAGCTGACTCCATTGCTTTCCACCATTCTAACAAACGATATTTCTCATCCTCACTCATAGTCATAGGGTTAGTATTTAGCATCTATATTTCCCCCTTTTACTATTATTAAAGACGTGGGATCGCTTGTATATTTTCGATTCGTGCACGTATGATCTCCCATTCTGGACCTAAAAGAGCTTTACCGTGTTTTATAGCTTCCTTGATCATTTCTGCAATTTGAAGATTTAAATATCGACTTATCTCAACTAAATTATAGACATTTTGATTTGCTTCCTTTACAACTAATTCAAAATTAGGGCTTAATTGTGCTTCACTAATACGAAGTGTATCAAGGTCAAAAACAAGCATTTCTTTTGCAAGTGAAATAAATTCCCCTTTGCGTAGGCGAATAATTGTTCCTTGAACTGCATCAAAGCCGTAACCTATATCTGCGACAGTAGCATGGTAAGGATTGAGGCCAGGTGCAATCCTTAATGATGGAATAGATCGAAAACCAGTAGTTATGGAACATACTACTTCTTTTGCAGCCATTCCTTTTTCCAAGGCTGCATAAATGGCTTCAAGATAAGTGCGGCTGTGGTAAGAGTTCATATCAATAGTGGTCGAAGTCAAGGCGGTGTCCCTCACTTATTTTTATATGTTAGTGAAACAGTGCCCTAAAACTTAGTTTCCCTAATTGCTAGGACTAGTATTGCCGCTATATTTGTGCGTATGTGGATGGGATCCGTTCACTGTCGTTACTCCACTGAATTTATGATAGTGTCCTCCATCAGGTAAGGGAATGGCAGGGCCGGTTACACCTCGAATTTCATGTTTATGTCCATCATCAAAGGAAGTGATTGTAAAGTATTTGTGAGTATGCGGCACTCCACTAGGAGCAGGTTCAGTTGTACCAGCATAACGATGCTCATGCCCAACATTGAATGAGGTTACTCCTGAAAAGTGATGCTTATGAAGCGGCCTGCCATCCCATGAAGTAAGATATAAAACGTGAGAGTGCTCCGAATCCATATTAGAACCAGGTGAATGAATAATAAAACCAGTGATAGGTATTTCCATGATGAATTTTCCACCTTTCCTATTTTTATATATCAAAATTACAAATTTCTTTATCTGTTTTTCACAAAATCATATTCCTAATTATATTTTTTAGACCAAAAGACAAGGTTTTTTCGGCAAATTACCATTTATAGGCTAAAAAAGTAAAACATCGATAAGTTTGCAATAGATCACCTTATATCTATTTAAATAAGGAAATAGAACTATTATTTCGACAAATATTACAGTGGTTCTGTTCTTTTATAAAGAATTAATATCAAAATTAACTGTTTTTTATTGAATACTGGAAAAAAATGAATGTAATCCATTACAAAAGGAGCATATACTGCGATTAGCTAATATATTGTTGTCGAAAGATGAAGATTGCGTCCTGGTAAATTTAGAATATAATGAAAATTACAAACGCCAAAAGGAGGTCATTTAATGACAATTAAAAAAGGATTATTTGCTGGTGCCCTAAGTCTAGCATTGTGTGCATCAACAGTATTTGCAAGCGGGGCTAGTGTGGGACAAGCCCAAACAGTTGAAAAGAAATATTTAATAGTTTTTAAAGACGAGACAAAATTACCTGCTGGTTATGAAGATTTACTAAAGAAAGCTGGCGGCCAGGTTCATCAGAATCTAGAAAAGCTAGGAGCTGTTGAGGTTTCCTCTAGCAATCCAAATTTCCTGAAAGAAGTGAAAAAGTCTTCAATTGTGTCTGAAGCTAGTGTAGAAAGTAAAATTATTGCTGAGGATCCAGAAATAGAGGCAACATTTTCCTATGATGAGGTCGCAGCATCTAATGCTGACCTATATGAACAGTTACAATGGGACATAAAACAAGTAACGAATAATGGGGAGTCATGGAATCTTCCTGGTGGAACAGGGAAGTCAGCATCTGGTGACGATATTGTCGTTGCAGTTATTGATACAGGAATTGACTATACCCATCCAGATTTAAAAGCAAATTATGCTTACGGGAAATCGTTTGTACCAGGTTATCCAGATGCGAAGGACCAAAATGGTCATGGAACCCATGTAGCTGGTTCAATTGCGGCAAAAGGGAGAACAATGGGAATAGGGCCTGATCTTAAAGTAGCTTCTTACCGTGTGTTTGGACCTACTGGAGAAGCAACTACAGCTTCTATTGCTGAAGCATTAATGACTGCTGCTGATGATAATGTCGACGTAGTAAATATGTCATTAGGCGGCTATGCTTGGTATCAGGATCCGGAATTTACGACAAAAGACATTGTTGCTGAAGAGCAAATGTTTAATCGAGCAATAAATTATGCAATCAAAAAAGGAGTTACGGTTGTTGGATCCGCAGGAAATAATGCTGTAGATATTAGCAGTCCGGGAAAACTTTCAGGTGATGATAAGGGTGCAACACACAGAAGTCCGAGTAACCAAAATTTGATCAGAGTTTCTGCTGGAGGACAATTGAAAAATCTTGCCTATTACTCTAATTACGGAGTGGGTAAAATCGATGTAATGGCTCCAGGCGGTGATTTAGGACCTAACTATGATCCTGAGACAGGGATAGGCAGAGATAATTCTTACTTATGCTTAGCTACGGTACCAGGGGGTTATGGTTACAAAGCTGGGACATCCATGGCTGCTCCTAAAGTTGCAGCACTTGCAGGTGTAATCATTGCAAAGTATGGAAAAGATAAACTTAATCCTTCACAAGTAAAACATATTATTTTGAAATCAGCTGATGATATTTTCAAACCAGGTTATGATGAAAAGTCTGGCCATGGTTTAATTAATGCAGTCAGTGCATTAAAATATAAATAAAGATCAAAACAAAGCTATCGGAGGTTTCGATAGCTTTGTTTATTGTTTAATTAATAGAACGACTTTGTATTCAAATTAATTTTAATCGACCGGTCTTGGTCCAGCATCCTTACCAGTGTTTTCTATTGTCAATATTGGACGAACAGATATGTCACTGCTTACACGAACCTGACAAGATAAACGAAGATGATCCTCTATACCATTATCATAAATCGCCTTTTTCTCAATAATTGTTAAATCACAAAATTCACCTGCTAACATTTCTACTCTGCAGGTTGTACATTTCGCATTTCCTCCACAACGGTGTAAAATATTTATTCCATTATCCTCTAATGCTAAAACTAGCTTTTTCCCTTCTTCAACTTCAAAGGTCCCTTGTCCTGGAACAGTAACCTTTGGCATTTTGTGATACCTCCATATATAAATTATGTTTTTTACATAGTTTTTCCTTCTCTATTGTTCCTTAAACTAAATAATGAAATAAAAAGTAATAGAAATGACTAATTTGCGGTAAATTATGAAAGGATTGACATTATCGCGAATTATAAAAACTGCTGCATAAGAAGTTTTTTAAAAATATTTTATGAATATGTGTATGTGAATCTTAAAAACATCATCATATAAAAAATGTTTAGAGGTGTAGATTGTTGCAGATTCAAAAAATGAATAAAGAACAAAAGCTTATTATCTTCGCTTTTCTAGTATTGACTTTTTTTGTATTCCCATTATTCATACTAGGGGAAAATGCACATATACGTGTCCATGACAATCTGGATTCTAATCTTTCTTGGTATACAGTTTTAGCTAAAAGCGGCCAATTAACAGGTCCTACTAATGCTACAATTGCACAAATTATTAATGGAAACTTATCTAGAAATGCATTTGGTACAGAATTTAGTTTAATTGTATGGCTTTATGCCCTATTCCCAACGATGATTGCTTATGCTCTAAGTCAGACGATAACAAGGTTCGTCGCATTTATAGGTATGTTTTTATTATTAAAAAAGCATTTCCTGCCGGGAAAAGGCTGGGAGATAATCAATATTGGCACAGCACTTGATTTCGCACTAACCCCATTTTGGCCATCAGGGATGTTAAGTACACTAGGAATGCCGCTTGCACTATGGGCTTTCCTTAATATCCGTAAAGGGGAGGGATTGTTGAAAAATTACTTAATACTTACTCTTATCCCTTTTTATTCGAGTGTTGTGTTAGGATTTTTCTTTTTTCTTTGTGCAATGGGGATATTTTGGATTGTCGATGTGATCAGGCAAAGAAGATGGAATTGGCGCTTCTTGTTTTCAATCGCTTATATGTCAATTGTCTATTTAATAGTTGAATATAGACTCGTTTTTTCCATTTTGTTTGGTGAACCAAATAGTAGGGATGAATATTTTCATACTAGATTGTCCTTTTGGCATTCAGTCCAGCTTACCTTTAAAAATTTCATTCTAGGTCATAATCATGTCATGACTGTCCATACCTTTGTTATTTTGCCTGTCATGTTGTTAGCTTTATTTTTTGTTGTTAAGAAAAGCTTGTGGAAACAAGAAAAGACCTTTATTATTTTGTTCTGTTTGAATTTCGGATTATCTGCCTGGTACGCATTCTGGTTTTATAAAGGGTGGCAACCGCTAACTGAACGCTTTCATTTTCTTAATACGTTTAACTTTGCTCGTTTCCATTTTTTAAGACCGCTTGTCGTATATTTACTGTTCGCTTTGTCGCTAAAAATACTCTATTTTTGTGGAGAATTCTCGAGAAAAGCAACAGCTGTTCTTGTCGTCTTACAGCTTATAGTTGTTTCATTGTTTAACGAAGAGATTATTTTTCACGATAAACCATCGGTTAAGCAATTTTTTGCAGTAGAACAATTTAGTGACATAAAAAAACATATTAACTTGCCCCAAGATGAATATCGTGTAGCAAGTATTGGAATTCATCCGGCAATAGCACAGTATAATGGTTTTTATACTCTGGATACCTATAATAATTTCTATCCGTTAAGCTATAAATATCAATTCAGGGAAATTATTGAAAAAGAGCTCGCCAAAAATAAAACAATTAAAACGTATTTTGATGAGTGGGGTGGACGGTGTTATGTATTTACTGATGAACTTGGAAAACATTATATGTTTAATAAAAATTCAAAAAAGAGGTTAAAAAACCTTGAACTTAATATTGAACCTTTTAAGGCGATGGGCGGCAGATATATTTTTTCGGCAGTTCCAATCGATAATGCATCCGAAAATAGTTTGGAATTAGAAAAGGTTTTTGAATCAAATAGTTCTGTATGGAAAATATATCTTTATAAGGCAATATAGCATCAAGTGAAATGATCTTTTTTTCAAATGGGAAATAAATATACGTTAAATGTATTTCGACTTACTACCATAAAAATTTAGTTATACAGAAAATATGATGTTGGAGCGGTCTATCATGTCAGACCTAATCGAAATATTAATTCGATCTGTTTTTGCATTTTTTCTATTTATGATTATTGCTCATTTTCTTGGTAAACAAACCATTTCACGAATGACATCGCATCATTTTATTGCTGCAGCTACATTTGGATCCATTACTGCTAATCTTGCGTTTAACATTCGAAATGAAGCATGGCAGGTTACTGCAGCGATGATTATTTTTTTCATCTCTGCTTTTATATCTAGCGTTATTTCTTTAAAATATCGAAACGCTAGAAAATGGTTATCCGGGAAACCGACTGTTATCATTGAAAACGGAAAAATTTTAGAAGAGAATTTAGGTAAGATTCGGTTAACAATGGATACATTAAATCATGTGTTACGGCAAAAAGATATTTTTGATATTAATGAAGTTCAATTTGCTATTGTTGAACCAAATGGAGAGTTATCCGTTCTTAAGAAACCTGATTACCGCTATTTAACGAGAAAAGATATCGGATTGTTCTCGTCAGAAGGTAACCAATTTCCTATTGAGCTCATTATGGAACGAAAAATGGTTGAGCAAAATTTAACTGACAATGGATTAACGAAAGAATGGCTGATAACTGAACTTTCGAAAAGAGGATTTAATCTTTCGGACGTATTTTATGCAGTAAAGGGTACAAATAATCACTTGTATTTTGATCTTTACAAGGATCGTATTTCATCGCCAATTGATAAAGAAAAATAGGAAATTTATATTACACAAATCCGTAAAATTAAGAGTTCATAGTCTAAAAGATTGGGAATCACGGTAATTTTCACCTCTATTTTATAAATGTTGGATTGAATATGACAAAAATATAGGTATAAAGTCATAGTTGTGCTTTGTTTGTAATGTTGTTCATCAAACTAAAAAGAAATGTAACTGTATTGTTCTGTAAGATGGGTGATTGCCATGTTAGAGTGTTACCATATGAATTTTCAGGAGGTAGCATCCATGAAAAAAACTTACATTTTTAAATCACTCGTTGTAGCTTTTGCAGCTACATTCGGATTTATAGATATACAGAATCTTTCGGCTGAGGCAGCTACAAACCATCAAGTAGTTAAGGGAGATAGCCTGTGGAAGCTCGGACAACATTATGGTGTAACTATTGATCATATAAAAAAAGAAAATAATCGATCAAAAGATTGGATATATACAGGAGAAAAATTGCAAATTCCTAATAAAAAGAAGGGATCAGCTAAACATTCATCTAATAATAAAACAGAAACTCGCGACAAAGATAAAGTTTCTATTTCAAATGCAGAGAAAGATTTATTATCTCGTTTAGTTGAAGCAGAGGCAAAGGGTGAATCTTATAAAGGAAAAGTAGCAGTTGCAACCGTTGTCTTAAATCGAGTAGATTCACGTGATTTTCCGAATTCAGTTACAGGTGTTATTAAACAAGTTGTTGGGCATAGTTATGCTTTTTCACCTGTTCAAAATGGAGCAATTAATAAGCATGCATCAGATGAGGCAAAACGTGCCGTTGATGAAGCTTTAAAGAGAACAGATCGTTTAAATAATTCGATTTATTTTTATAATCCTGACATTGCAACAGATAATTGGATTCGTTCTCGTAAAGTAGTAAAGACAATTGGCCACCATGTATTTGCAAAATAATGAATTAAGAAGGCTGCTTTTAAGGTCTCTTATTAGCGGATGAAATTTTTAAGGACAGACTTCACAATTGTTGAAGCTGTCTTTTTTCATTTTATAGATATATTGCTGATACATTTGATGTTTACCTGTTATTGAATGAACACCACCGTTTTAACTGTTAAAAGATTCTGTAAACTAATTTGTTCGAAATTTTAAAAGATGGTAAACTAAATAAAAACAGGTCGTGGCAGAATGGAAACTAATATTTTAGAAGTGATTAATTTAAAAAAAGTAATTGGTGAAACTTCAGTTTTACAAAATATTTCCTTTAGTTGTAATGAACATACCGCTCTAGCTATTTGCGGGAAAAACGGTTCAGGAAAAAGCACTCTGTTAAAGATCTTGGCAGGAATTTATGAACCAACAAGCGGGAAAATCATAAGAAATACAAGGAATATAGGGTATGTTCCAGAACACTTTCCGGAGAATTTGCAATTTAGAATGAAAGAATACTTATACTTGATAGCATCCTTTCATGGTAAGTCTAATCAGCAAATTGAATCTGAAATTTCTAAGTATATCCACTTATTTGGAATAGAGTCATTTCTTGATACACCCCTCAAACAATGCTCTAAGGGTACAAAGCAAAAGGTAGGGTTAATTCAAGCTCTTCTTATGAAACCAGACCTTCTTCTTTTAGACGAACCAATTACAGGATTGGACACTGCATCACAACATAATCTCATTCATCATTTAGAACAGCTGAAAAAACAAGTAACCATCATTTTCACCACACATGAAGATGTAATGATAGACAAACTAGCTAATCAAATATTAAATATAGAATCTGGAGAAATGTTATTCAATAAGGAATCTCAAGAAGTAAAAAAGATAATCAAAGTGAAATTTATTGATAAAGAGATTTTTAAAGAACTAGATTTGCATAAAATTTATTACGATGGAAAAACGGCTATGCTTACGGTTAACGCAGCAATAAGTGATCAAATATTAATTCATTTATTAAATAAAAAATGTTCTGTGCTTGAGGTCAGTGAAAAGAGGTAAGTATGACTGGGTTTATTCATTATCAATTTAAAAGTTATATTCGTTCATTAAAAATAATCCCTCCGTTAACAGTATTTACAGGATGGGTGATTATATTGTACATCTATAAAGGTCTCCCTATTTTAAGCAGTTACGCAATCACAAGTATTGTCTTGTATTTAGTGATGACTTGGGTGGTTATAGGTGTTTTTTCAATTGAGGAAGAAGCCGAGAAATATATTTTATTTGTTCAATTAGGTAGTAAATATCGATTTTTATGGGGAAAATGGGCTGTTTGCATAATGATCGCATTCGTATTGTCATTGTATGCAATTATTTATCCAGTACTAATGAATAATTTCAAAGGGCCAATAATGACGATACATATCGCACTATCATTCTATAGCCATATTTTTTTGGCTTTGTTTGGCATTTTAGTGGGTTCGTTTTTCTCAGTTACTTCACTTGCTTCAAAAAAATATTCGTGGTTGCTTGCAATGCTCGTGATGGTTTTATCGATTTCTTATGAGAGAATAGTAGAAAAAGCAGTAATTTTTAAGTGGTTGTTTATCCTCTTTCCACCGATTGTTAATGTGACGAAATATTTAAGTAGGGACGATACAATACATATTGGCAGGGATTTCTGGGTGTATTCAGGTTTAGCATTTGTATATATGGTTGTTTGCATGATAGTTGTTGTAAAGATGTTTTTGAGGAAGGAAAAATAGTGCTTCATAACTAATTTAATAGAAGCCTATAAATGGTATAATATGAACAAATATTTAGAAAGTATTTTACAATCATAACTATTTATATTCTTGGAGGATTTATGGAACTGGATAAACCTAGGGTTTTTATTGGATCAGCAAGGGAGTCCATTGAATATGTAAATGCAGTTCATGCAGCACTTAGTTATTATGCTGAAGTTACTCCTTGGTCTGCTGGAGCATTTAAACCGTTAAACTATACGATGGAAGATCTCGAAACACAATTAGATCAAAATGACTTTGCTGTTTTTATATTTTCCCCTGACGATATTGTCAATATGCGTGGGAAAACCTCAGTTATTACACGAGATAATACTTTGTTTGAAATGGGACTTTTTTGGGGAAGATTAAGACGAGGTCGAGTTTTTTATTTAATTCCAAATACAGTACCTAAGTTGTTAAACGATACAGATATCGAAGGTTATCATCTGCCTTCAGATTTAATTGGAATATCTGCCTTGACCTATGAAGTTCGTGATAATCAAAATTTTGTTGCTGCAGTGAATGTAGCATGTGGTTATATAGCCCAACAAATCAAAGAACTAGGTCATTATGAAGATCCAGCATTACTTTTAGAGGAAGCAAGACTAAGACAAAAAGAGAGAGATGCAATAGCCCTTTTCACCTTAAAATTAACAAAGGAGCTAATTTATTACGATCACACAAAAATATATGAATACTTATCAGATTCACTCAGAAGTGTTTATGCTATTCATCCACTATTCAGTTTAGATGGTGTTGGAGTTTGGAAAAAAGAAAATAATGATGGATTAAGACATGTTGCAGGAAAAGCAGGATATATTGATTTTTATCCATTTAGCATAAATGATAACAAAAAAGAAGACGATGATAATAGGATTCTGGTTGTAGATAGCTTTTTAAAAGGGGAAGAATTAGTCCTTCTAACAAAGGATCACTTGTTTAAAACTTATTTAATATGCTATCCTATAGGTAATGAATTGGTTATTACTGTATCTATATCCGGTTCAACACTTTTATCTGATGATGAAATAGAAACTCAAATCCTTGCTAACTATGATTTGATGAAAACAATAAATTATCTTTTTGGAGGTGCTTCTCGATGACTAGATTTATAAATCCAGCAATTAATAGAAAAATTTCTAAAAAGGATTCATACAAACTTGGTGAGCCTGTTGTTGGTCTGAAGGCAGTTGCACCTGTAAAAGGAAAAGAACAAGTCGGAGCGGTTGTGTATAAACGTAAAGCCAAATATGGAGACCTCTTCGAAAATTTTGCATAAGAAAAAAACACTCTTCAATTGTACTGCACCCCAATTGTTAGACACCATTTAACAATTGGAGGTGCTTTTATTATGGCTAAATTTACAATCGAAGAGAAACTGACAGCGGTAAAACGATATATAAATGGTATAGAAAGTCAACAGAATATTGCAGATTCTATAGGGGTGGATAAGGCTGTTTTTCTA
>NZ_JBNNWS010000016.1:0-144471 GCF_050281185.1 Heyndrickxia sp. NPDC080065
GTACCTTGCGCTTCCTTAGTGGTTGGACGATGTGTACCCCCACAGTGGACTTTCACCACCAAGATAGTTGCCATGCCTGGCACACATAGAAAAAGACGAACTAAAAAAGTTCGTCTCCCATACTACTTGTAAAATTTTAATCGCACAGATAATTTTTCGAGTATTTATTACAATTTTAAAATCTCGATATATCAAGGTTTTCAGGATATTATCCAATACTACCTTCCATCTCAAATTTGATTAGACGGTTCATTTCTACTGCATATTCCATTGGTAATTCTTTTGTAAATGGCTCAATGAATCCCATTACGATCATTTCGGTAGCCTCTTCTTCAGAAATACCACGGCTCATTAAATAGAAAAGTTGTTCTTCAGAAACTTTAGAAACTTTAGCTTCATGTTCTAATGAAATATTGTCATTTAAAATTTCATTATATGGAATTGTATCTGATGTTGATTGATTATCCATGATGAGCGTATCACATTCAATATTTGAACGTGCACCTTCAGCTTTACGACCAAAGTGAACAATACCACGATATGTTACTTTACCGCCATGCTTAGAAATCGATTTAGAAACGATCGTAGAAGATGTGTTAGGCGCTAAATGCATCATTTTTGCACCAGCATCTTGGTGTTGACCTTTTCCAGCAATAGCGATGGATAATGTCATTCCACGTGCACCTTCACCTTTTAGAAGGACAGCAGGATATTTCATAGTTAGCTTAGAGCCAATATTTCCATCAATCCATTCCATCGTTGCATTCTCTTCACAAACTGCACGTTTAGTAACTAAGTTGTAAACGTTGTTTGCCCAGTTTTGAATTGTTGTATAACGGCAATAAGCATTCTTTTTAATAATAATTTCAACAACTGCACTATGAAGTGAGTTTGTTGTATAAACTGGTGCTGTACAACCTTCAACATAATGAACATGTGCACCTTCATCAACAATAATTAAAGTACGTTCAAATTGTCCCATATTTTCCGAATTGATACGGAAATAGGCTTGAAGAGGTGTATCTACTTTAACACCTGGTGGCACATAAATAAATGAGCCTCCTGACCATACAGCTGAGTTTAAAGCTGCAAATTTGTTATCAGTTGGAGGGATAACTGTTGCCCAATGTTCACGGAAAATATCTTCATTTTCTCTTAAAGCAGAATCAGTATCTTTAAATACAATACCAAGCTTTTCAAGATCTTCCTTCATATTATGATAAACAACTTCAGATTCATATTGAGCAGAAACCCCTGCTAAATATTTTTGCTCAGCT
This sequence comes from Heyndrickxia sp. NPDC080065, assembly GCF_050281185.1. Lineage (NCBI taxonomy): Bacteria > Bacillati > Bacillota > Bacilli > Caryophanales > Bacillaceae > Heyndrickxia > Heyndrickxia sp. NPDC080065. The sequence goes on from NZ_JBNNWS010000016.1 coordinate 1,278, forward strand.
TCTGGAATACCAAGTTTATCAAAAGTGTTTTTAATTTCTTCTGGAACCTCATCCCATGAACGTCCTTGCGCTTCAGACGGTTTTACATAGTAAGTAATTTCGTCAAAATCTAAGCCCTTAAGGTCGCCCCCCCATTGAGGCATTGGTTTATTATAGAAATGCTCAAGAGATTTAAGACGAAAATCTAGCATCCACCCCGGTTCATTTTTCATACGAGAGATTTCTTCGACAATTTCTCGTGTTAAACCGCGTTTTGAACGGAAAACAGAGACGTCTTTATCATGGAAACCATATTTATAATCTCCGATTTCAGGCATCTTTTTTGCCATTTCAATCATTCCTCCATCCTAATTTGTATTGACATAGTTAAAATCCAGTTATTGACTAGAGGATATTTTAAATATATTTTTTGATAAGTTATTCAGAGTCCAAACCCTTTTCCATCGCTTTCCATGCAAGTGTCGCACATTTAATACGAGCTGGAAATTTTGAAACTCCTTGTAGTGCTTCAATATCACCTAAATCTATATCTTCATCATATTCTTTACCTTGAATCATATCAGAAAAAATATGTGAAAGCTTAATAGCCGTCTTTATATCTTTTCCAATAATCGCTTGTGTCATCATGGAAGCAGAGGCCATTGAAATAGAGCAGCCTTCACCGTCGAATTTGGCATCTATTACACGGTCTTCCTCCACTTTCAGTGTTAAATGAATACGATCTCCACATGTTGGATTATTCATATCGATGATCACATTGTTTTCATCGATATGTCCTTTATTGCGTGGATTTTTGTAATGATCCATAATTACTTGTCGATAGAGAGTATCTAGATTGTTAAAAGACATCGCTGAAATACTCCTTTGTTTTTAAAAGTCCAGCAACAAAACGGTCAATATCTTCTTCCGTATTGTACAGATAAAAGCTTGCTCTTGCTGTAGCTGAAACCTTTAACCATTTCATTAGTGGTTGTGCACAATGATGACCAGCCCTGACGGCAATTCCTTCTGCATCTAATACGGTTGCTACATCATGTGGATGTACGTCATCAACATTAAATGTCACAAGGCCTGCACGCTGCATTGGATCTTTTGGTCCATAAACAGTTACGCCTTCCACTTCGGAAAGTTTATTTAAAGCATATGCTGCTAGATGATGTTCATGCTTTGTTATATTTTCCATCCCGATTTCTTCCAAAAAGTCAATCGCTGCACCTAGTCCAATAGCACCAGCGATAATTGGTGTACCAGCTTCAAACTTCCAAGGGAGTTCTTTCCAAGTAGAATCATATAAATCTACAAAGTCAATCATTTCCCCACCAAATTCAACTGGTTCCATATTTTCTAAATGATGTTTTTTTCCATATAACACACCAATACCAGTAGGGCCGCACATTTTGTGACCTGAAAATGCATAGAAATCACAATCAAGATCTTGTACATCAATTTTCATATGAGGTGTGCTTTGGGCACCATCTACAACCATAAATGCACCATTTTCATGAGCAATTTTCGTAATATCCTTGATTGGATTAATTGTACCAAGTACATTCGAGACATGCATGATTGCTACAATTTTTGTATTAGAAGTAACTGTATTGCGAACATCGTCTAAAGTAATTGTTCCATCTTCCTTCATTGGAACATACTTTAATATAGCCCCTTTTTTCTTAGCAAGCTGTTGCCAAGGAATTAAATTACTATGATGTTCCATATAGGAGATGACAATCTCATCTCCTTCTTTTACATGATCATTTCCAAAACTGCTTGCAATGGTATTTATTGACGTAGTTGTTCCTCTTGTAAAAATAATTTCACTAGTGGACGGTGCGTTGATGAAGCGGCGAACCTTTTCGCGAGCCCCCTCATATTTATCCGTAGCTCTAGTTCCAAGTGTATGCACCCCACGGTGTACATTTGAATTATCTTCACGATAATAATTATTTAACGCTTCTATGACAGTATATGGCTTTTGAGATGTCGCTGCACTGTCTAAATATACAAGTGGATGTCCATTGACTTCTTGGTCAAGTATAGGAAATAATTTACGAATTTCTTTCGCATTCATTACTTAACTTTCCTTTCAATGACCTCTGAAAGTGCTTTTTTAACCCCTTCAATTGGCAGTTGATTAACAACTGGCGCCAAGAAGCCATGGACAATAAGACGTTCTGCCTCTTTTTGTGTAATTCCTCGGCTCATTAAATAATAAAGTTGAACCGGATCAACACGTCCAACAGAAGCTGCATGTCCTGCCATAACATCATCTTCATCAATTAAAAGCATTGGATTTGCATCCCCACGCGCTTTTTCACTTAGCATCAATACACGAGATTCTTGCTCAGCATTCGATTTGGAAGCGCCATGTTCAATTTTACCGATCCCATTAAAAATTGAAGATGCTGCTTCTTTCATTACACCATGCTTTAAGATATATCCTTCAGTATTCTTGCCGAAATGAGTAATTTGAGTTGTAAAGTTCTGTGTTTGATTTCCACGACCTACAACCACCGTTTTTGAATTTGAAACAGAACCGTCACCAATTAGGTTTGTTGTATTATTCGAAATAGTATTTCCGTCATTCATCATACCCAATGCCCATTCGATTTGTGCGTCACGGAAGGCAGCTCCACGACGGTTGACATAAGTTGTTACTCCTTCTGCTAGATTATCAACAGAACCATATTCAATTTTAGCATTTCCGTTTGCAATGATTTCTGTAATGATATTCGCAATACCTGCAGCATTTTCATTTGTAGAAATATAATTTTCAACATAAGTAACAGAGCTATTATCATCTGCCACAACTAATACATGATTAAATAGCGGTGCATCGGCATGATCATGTACATAAACGGTTTGAATTGGTTCAGCAATTTCTACATTTTTAGGAATATACAAAAATGTTCCGCCATTCATAAGTGCTGCATGTAATGCAGTTAATTTGTGTTCATCCACTTTTACTGTATCTTTCATAAAGTACTTTTGAACGAGATCTGAATGATCTTTTACTGCTGTAATGATATCAGTAAAAATAACGCCTTTTTCTTTTAATTCTTCTGATAAGCTTAAATATGCAGGTGTTTGGTTATGTTGAATATATAAGCTTTTATTTGCATTTTCTATATCAATCATAGACTTCACAGCTTCAGGTAGTGTATCTAGTGATGGGAATGTATCACTTTCAACCGAATGCTGTGAAAATTGAGTAAAGTTCCATCTTGTAATTCTTGTTTTATCAGGATTAGGTAATGGAAGCTCTTCTGATTTAGCTAATGCTTCAAGTCGGAGCTCTGTAAACCAGCCCGGTTCACCTTTTTCCGTTGAAAAGGAACGGACATAATCCTGAGTCACTGGAAGTGTTGTTTCTACAGTCATGGTAAGTCCTCCTAACTTTATGCTTCTTGCCCAACAGTTTCGTCTTCAATACCAAGTTCATGTTTAATCCAATCATATCCTTCAGCTTCTAAACGCTGTGCTAATTCAGGACCGCCGGATTTTACAACACGTCCTTGCATCATAACGTGTACATAGTCAGGAGTGATATAGTTCAATAGGCGTTGATAGTGTGTAATAATTAAGCAGCCAAATTCACTGCTGCGCATTTCATTAATACCTTTTGAAACAACCTTTAATGCATCGATATCTAATCCAGAGTCAATTTCATCTAGGATTGCAATTTTTGGCTGAATCATCATTAATTGAAGAATTTCATTGCGTTTTTTCTCTCCGCCTGAGAAACCTTCGTTAAGATAACGTTGAGCCATATTAGGATCCATTTCAAGCAATTCCATTTTTTTATCCATTTCACGAATAAATTTCATTAATGAAATTTCATTTCCTTCTTCGCGACGGCTATTAATAGAAGAACGTAGGAATTCGGCATTTGTTACGCCGCTAATTTCACTTGGATATTGCATTGCTAAAAATAGACCAGCACGTGCTCTTTCATCAACTTCCATTTCCAATACATCTTCACCATCAAGGGTAATGCTGCCTTTAGTTACAGTATATTTAGGATGACCCATGATTGCAGATGATAATGTAGATTTACCAGTACCATTTGGTCCCATGATTGCGTGGAATTCTCCACTCTTAATTTCTAAATTGACACCTTTTAATATCTCTTTTCCTTCGATCTCAACGTGTAGATCTTTAATGATAAGTGTAGAACCTGCCATGATTATACCTCCGTTGTATATTAAAAATTTCAGAAATTCATTCTCAATTTATTCTCATTATCAGTTTATAACAAATTAAAACTATAATCAACAAAGAAAAGCGGAGGCGACTGCTTAGCCCCGACAGGCAAATATTCCTTAACCACAGAAGTCCGCCTTTTGATTTCAGTGGTTGAGGAACATTTGACCCCGAGGGGCTAGGAGCCGCAGCTGGACATTACATAACTCTAGTTTTCATCCTCGAATTAGGTTTCCAAAAGAAAAAGCTTCGGAGTTAATTTAACCGAAGCTACATATATGTTATTCACCTTTCACAGGAACAACTGAACCTTTCCATTCTTTAAGAATAAAATCTTGAATTTCTTTTGAATGAAGAACTTCCACTAATGCCTTGATCGCCTTTTTATTTTCATCACCTTTGCGAACAGCGATTATATTCACATATGGAGAATCATCACCTTCAATCGCAATTGAATCGGTTTTAGGATTCATCCCCACATCAATCGCAAAGTTTGAATTAATTACAACCGCATCTCCTTCTCCATTATTATATGCTGTTGTTAAAAATGCTGGATCAAATTCATAATCAAACTTTAAATTCTTTGGATTTTCCACGATATCTTTAATTGTTGCCTCATCTTTATTAATGCCATCTTTTAGCTTAATGAGTCCATTTTTCTCGAATAGAGTTAATATTCTTCCGTGATCTGCCACAGAATTACTCATTAAAATTTTTGCACCTTTTGGAAGCTCATCAAGTGATTTATATTTTTTTGAATATATCCCCATTGGCTCAATATGGACTCCACCAGCATTGACAAAGTCATAACCGAAATCTTTAATTTGTTTATCTAAATAAGGAATATGTTGAAAGTAGTTCGCATCCAAATCCTTTGATTCTAAAGATTTGTTAGGTAATACATAGTCTGTGAACTTTTTAATTTCTAGATTAATTCCTTTTTCCTTTAAAAGAGGTTTTGCTTTTTCTAAAATAACAGAATGCGGTGTATTTGATGCACCAACTACTAATGTAGTTTCTTTGTTTCCGTTGTCCCCAGAAGATTTTTCATTGTCTGATTTACCACATGCCGCCAACCCTAAAACAAGAACTGCAGCAAAAAGTAAGGTTACCCATTTCTTCATCTTTTTTCCTCCTCATATTGTAGCTTATCGCTTATCAATCTTTGTTGTTATTAAATCTCCTATCATTTGAATGATAAAGACAATAATTAATATAATAATTGTTGCAATAAAAGTAACATCTTGGCGATTTCGTTGAAAACCATCTAAATAAGCCAAATTTCCAAGTCCTCCGGCACCAATTGCACCAGCCATCGCCGTATATCCAACAATTGCAATTGAAGTTACAGTTATCCCAGAAACAATGGCAGGCAATGATTCAGGTAAAAGAACTTTAAAAATAATCGTGCTTATTCTAGCCCCCATCGCTCTAGCTGCTTCGATAACACCTTTATCGACTTCCCTTAGACCTATCTCAACTAAACGAGCATAAAAAGGAGCAGCCCCGATAATTAAAGCCGGTAATGCAGCATCTGGCCCAATAATCTTTCCGACTATTACTTTCGTAAAAGGAACTAAAAGTACAATTAAGATAATAAATGGAATAGATCGGAAAATATTCACTATTGCGGAAACAACCGAATTGACCATTTTATTTTGCCAAAGTCCGCCCTTTGCAGTGAAAAATAATAATAGACCTAAAATAATTCCAAGAACAAATGTAGCGATTACCGACCAAAAAGACATATATAACGTCTCTTTCGTCGCCTCCCACATTTGATTCCAATCTACATCAGGAAAGTATTTCTCAATCATTTGCTTTGATCACCTCAAGTCCTATCTTTTGTTGTTGCAAATATTGAATTCCCTTGTTTATCTCTTCCTTTTTACCATCTAAATGAACAAATAATGTACCATATGATCCGTTTTGAGTTTGAGAGATGTTCCCTTGAATAATATTTACGCAAAAGTCAAAGTTACGTATTAGATTCGTAATAATCGGTTGTTCAGCCGAATTTCCTATAAACGTCAGCATAACCACTTGACCATTCGGATACAATTCTAGAAGCTGAGTGGCCGTTTCCTGTGTATCTTGTTGTTCGGTTAACTGCCTTACAAAACGCTGGGTTATTTGCTGCTGTGGATTCTTAAATACATCTAAGACAGAGCCCGTTTCAACGACTTTTCCACTTTCCATAACAGCAACCCTATGGCAAATTTTACGAATGACATGCATTTCATGTGTAATCAAAACAATCGTTAATCCAAGTCTTTCATTAATATCAACTAAAAGATCTAAAATTGAATCGGTTGTTTGCGGATCTAATGCCGAAGTAGCCTCATCACATAACAGTACTTTTGGGTCATTTGCTAATGCTCGTGCAATTCCTACACGTTGTTTTTGACCGCCGCTTAGTTGTGATGGATAGGATTTTTCTCTTCCCTCAAGTCCAACAAGCTTAATTAATTCATCTACTTTCTTCCGACGTTCCTGCCTAGGTACTCCAGCAATTTCAAGTGGGAAAGAAATATTTTCTTCTACAGTCCTCGACCAAAGTAAATTGAAATGCTGAAAAATCATCCCAATTTCTTGTCTAGCCCTTCTTAATTCAGAACCTTTGATTTTTGATATTTCTTTTCCTGCAACATGAATATTTCCTGAAGTAGGTATCTCTAATCCATTCAACATTCGAATAAGCGTACTTTTTCCTGCACCGGAATAACCAATGATTCCAAAGATTTCGCCTTTATTTATGTCAATATTAATATCATCAACAGCTATCACTTTTCCACTCTTTGTAGAAAAGATTTTTTTAACTTTCTGAATAGTAATCATGATGTTACACCTCACTTAAATACAAAATAAAAAGCCTTTCTGCAAAATGAACAGAAAGGCACGAATTTATAGAAACCTTCCTCTCATCTTCCAAAGTATCATTACTTTGTGTGAATTGGCACCATTTCAGTAAACTGACGGTTGCCGGGCTTCATAGGGCACATCCCTCCACCTCTCTTGATAAGAGAACCACTTTTATATTCAATTGATTAATAGATTAATTAATATGAAAATTATTTTACTACACTCGAAAATAAGTGTCAACAGCATTTTCAAGTAAAGCTTTAAGCAATTTTATAATCCCTGCATAACCAAATAATTGATTCAAGTAAAAGTGAATGACGATAGGAACCTTCAACATTTATTTCTCCATATTTACTTAATTGGTGGAGTCGGATTTCACCAGTCAAAAGAAGATTTAGTACATGAGCAGATGCACATATCCTCAAATCTCCTTTTTCATTTATACTTCCTTTAATATATTTACAGTTTTCTCTAGAAAGGATGATCGTCCATTCTTCATCCTCACATTCAAACTTGATGGTAAGTGGGTTTCTAGGTAGTAAAACTTTTAGATGCTTTCTTTCATTTATTTCAACAATAATACGTTCGAATAACTCATTCACACCAATCACCCCTAACACCCTTTTACCATAAATATTTCCGTATTTTCTCCTTTATTCCTTTAATAGTTTTTCTACATAATTTTTAATACAAAAAATAGATAGCAGTTCTTGTCTAAACAAGTCGCTATCTACCTTTGACATCTTAATGGATTACCGGCATTCATGAATGGTCGATTCAGAAAATATTCATCAAATATTTTTTAACACTTCATATAGATTGGTGACAGACTGGAATGCATAGATTTTTTCCTTGCATTCACCATGTTGAAAAATTAATAAACAAGGGACACTTTCAATTGAATATTGTGTTGCGATTTCAGGCATATAATTTAAATCAGCTTTACCAAATTCAAATTGGGGGACTATCTTTTCAACAATATCTAACATTTTACTTGCTACTTGGCATGTACCACATAATGGGGTATAGAAGTACATGGCAAGTTTTTCAGCATTTTTTGTTTTGTGTATTACTTCTTCCTTCGTCCATTCATCCATGATGATATTCCATCCTTTAAACTTAATGATATAAAAAACACCTTGGAGTATACCCAAGGTGATATTGATGTATTAGTCTTCATTAATCATTTCTTCGTATTGTTCTGCAGTCATTAACTCTTCTAATTCACCGGCATTGGAAGGTTCAACAACGATCATCCATGCTTTTTCATATGGTGATTCATTAACGAATTCAGGATTATCACCTAATTCTTCATTTACTGCTACAACTTTTCCACTAACAGGAGCATATAATTCAGAAACTGTTTTAACAGATTCAACACTTCCAAATGGTTCGTTTGCAGTTACTTCATCTCCTACTTCTGGAAGCTCAACGAATACGATATCACCTAACTCTGATTGAGCGAAATCTGTAATTCCAATACGCAGGTTGCCACCTTCATCTTTTACCCATTCATGTTCTTCAGAATAACGTAATTCACTTGGTAAACTCATTAACAAATCCCTCCAAATATTTATCAAAGGCTCTTTTCGTAATCTTATTGCTTTTGATTAAAAATCTTCATAAACCGGAGTCAAAAATTTCCCCGAACCTATGTACATAAAGATGTTCAATACTATACAAAATACGAATAATTTTATCGAAACAGCCTGATTAAGTTAATATTTACATAAAACCTTAATGATATCAAGAAAACAAACTGTGAAAACTATATCCACGTTTTCTCATACATTTCTTCATTAAATCCGACTGTTACTTTTTCATGATCAGTTAAAATTGGACGTTTAATCAGCATTCCATCTGACGCAAGCAGATCTAATAATTCGTCTTCAGAAGCGGATTTTATACGATCTTTCATTCCAAGTTCACGGTATTTTTGACCACTAGTGTTAAAAAACTTTTTTAATTCTAGGCCACTGATTTTATAAAATTCTTCTAATTCTTGACGAGTTGGAGGATTTTCTGCAATATGTACTTCCTCAAAAGCAATATCATGCTCTTCTAACCATTTTTTTGCTTTACGGCATGTCCCACATTTTGGGTACCAATAAAAGGTCATTGCCATCTTTAATCACCACCTTATTATGGGACTACTATTAAATATCGAATAGTAATATTATTCGATATTAACTTTATTTTACCTTCTCAATGCTTTGATTTCAAAGATATTATTTGATATCTTTCTACGTTTTTTATTTCCACCTTCTATCCATTTTGAGAAACTCTTGTAAATATCCATAGGTAGAAGCAGGAGACATAATCATTTGATAAAACAAAATAAATAATATAAAGCCAACTATATTTTTTCTTACCTTTAAGTTTAATGGACTAAATACGAATCTTTTTTGGTAAAGATAGAGGATCCCAAAACTGATCAATGTTAAAGGTAAAACGAGCAAGGTCATCGGACCAACAATCCAATAATGGCCGAATAAAGCTAATATTAAACCAGGTATCCAAGAAAATGTGTATGTTACATCTAAGAATGGCATTATCAAGTTAACACCTGTTAAATATTTCGTATATATTTGTGGTTGTTCCCAAGGTTTAATTGCCTGTAAACCTTCAATCATACCTCTTGCCCATCTTGAGCGCTGTCGTATAAAATGCATTAGGGAGGTGGGAACATCAGTAAAAGCAACTGCTAGTGGCTCAAAATAAACCATATTTCTTCTTTCAAGGAGCTTCCAAGTAACAACAATATCTTCACCAATTGCATCAGGCCAACCCCCTATTTCTAGAATCGTTTTTGTCTTATATAAACTAAATGCTCCTTGTGCTACCAATGTACCTTGGTACAAACCTTGAAGCCTTTTTATGGAAGCAATACCTAAGAAATAATCCCATTCCTGAATCTTTGTCCATATATTCTCACGACTATTTCGAACAAGAACAGAACCTGCTACCGCGGCAACATCATTTGGGCTGCTTTCGATTCTAGCAATAAGATTTCTCACCGCCGATTGATGGATAACGGTATCAGCATCCAAGGTAATGACGTACTTTGTCTCAACATGCTGCAGCCCATGATTTAACGCGTAAAACTTACCTGGCTTCTCCTCGTAAAGTATTTCGCCGTCTAATTGTAACTCTTCTATTGCTCTTTTGGCTTCTGGAGCCGTCTTATCCTTTGAAGCATTATCGATGATAATGACTTTTATCTTTCCTTTATGATCTTGGTTTTTAATATATTTTACGGTATTATAAATACTTTTCTCTTCATTATATGCAGCAATTAAAATGGTAACAGGGTCAATAGGAAATTCATCCTTCACCACTGGCTGCTTATCAAATAATAAACTCATAATTAAAAATGCGTTTAAATACCCTGGAATGTAGGCTATTCCAGTAATAATAATAACTGCTATTGGAAAGGTGACAATTTTGGCTAAATCGGCGATCCACGGATAAGAAATACAGATGGAAAAAACCATCCATATTAAGGCAATGAAATGACTAGCCCAAAATTTAAACTTAACTGTTAAATAATATTTCTTCTGTAGTCTATCAAGAAGATTCCAAGACTTATGCAATAGGTTTCCTCCATTCAAACATACATCTAAAAATTCATATCTTTAAGTTTTCAGTCCGTTACATTTATCATGCTGCATTTGAAAAAAAAAATCCCTGACATGAAAGATTCATGTCAGGGATTTAATTATGGTTTAAAGAACATAACGTTCTGCTTCTATTACCTTTTCAGATGCTTCACGTTTTTTCGTAATGACATTAATTGGTGTGTGACGAATTAATTTACGAAGTGCAGATAACATCATTCGCAGTGTATCACCGTTTTCAATGGCGACGAGTGATTCCTTAGCAAGTTGTTCGATTTCATTGATTGATTCTTGACAGAAAATTTGTGTATAAAGAATTTTTTGTTGGCTTTTCTCTACACCATCTTTATTAATCGCTTTTTCTGTACGAAGAACGGCGGATTCCATCGCATAAGCTAATGAAACAATATCTGCAACATTGACAAGAATTTCTTGCTCCTGTTCAAGCTTTGTACCGAATTTTTGTGCCCCTAATCCAGCAACCATAAGAGCTACTTTTTTCGCATTACGAGTTAAATATTTTTCTTGATCTAATGTATCTTCTCCAATTTCTTCAGGCATCATCATCATAAGTTCTTCTTGAAGGCTTTGAACTTTTTGAAGAAGTGGCAGCTCACCTTTCATCGCTTTTTTCATTAATGTTCCAGGAACAATTAGACGGTTAATTTCATTTGTCCCCTCAAAAATACGGTTAATTCGCGAATCACGATAAGCCCTTGAAATTTCATATTCATCCATGAAACCGTATCCGCCATGGATTTGAACCCCTTCATCCACAACATAGTCAAGCACTTCTGAACCAAATACTTTATTTAGTGAGCATTCAATTGCATATTCAGCTATCGAATTTGCGATTTCATGCCCGTCTTTTGCATCAACATGGCTCATTCTTTCATCAAAAAGACCTACTGTACGATAGACAGAGCTTTCAGCAGCATAAATTTTTGACGCCATTGTACTTATCTTTTCTTTCGTTAAGTTAAATGAAGAAATAGGTGTTTGGAATTGTTTCCGCTGGTTCGCGTACTTAACCGTAATTTCAAATGCGTGTTTCGCTCCCCCTACCGTTCCAACGCCTAATTTATAGCGCCCAATATTTAAAATATTAAAAGCAATTTTATGACCTTTTCCCGCTTCACCAAGGAGGTTTTCAACAGGAACTTCTGCATCTTCTAAAATTAATGTACGAGTGGATGAGCTTTTAATGCCCACTTTCTTTTCCTCTGCTCCTGTAGAAACTCCTGGGAATTCTCGTTCAACGATAAAAGCTGAAAATTTATCTCCATCAATTTTCGCATAAACAATAAATACATCCGCAAATCCAGCATTTGTAATCCATTGCTTTTCACCATTTAAAATATAATGAGTTCCCGCTTCATTTAATTTAGCCGTTGTTTTTGCTCCTAAAGCATCAGATCCAGAGCTTGGTTCTGTTAGTGCATACGCAGCAAGCTTTTCTCCAGTTGCAAGTAATGGCAAATATTTTTTCTTTTGTTCCTCGTTACCAAATAATACGATAGGCAGTGATCCTATCCCTACATGGGCACCATGAGAAATTGAGAATCCGCCTACTTTTGCCATTTTTTCAGCAATAAGTGCTGAGCTTACTTTATCTAATTCTAAACCACCATATTCCTCTGGAACATCCGCACCTAATAGCCCTAGTTCACCAGCAGATTTTAATAGTTTAACCGAACGATCAAATTCATGTTTTTCTAAATATTCAATTTGCGGAACGACCTCATGATTAACATAATCCTCTGTTGTTTTAGCAATCATTTTTTGCTCATCACTAAAATCTTCTGGCGTAAACATTTGTTCAAAAGAAATATCATCAATTAAAAAGCTTCCACCTTTAATCAATTTATCCGTTTGATTTGTCATTATTCTTCCTCCTTAATCATCTTTACGAAATTAATTCAATTACTCCAGCGGCACCCATGCCCCCGCCAATACACATTGTAACGACACCAAATTGAACATTTCGGCGTTTCATTTCATGAATAAGTGATAAAGTCAATTTTGTACCTGTACATCCTAGCGGGTGACCGAGTGCAATTGCCCCGCCATTCACATTCACAATCTCTTCATCTAATTCCAATTTACGAATGACTTGAATCGATTGAGAAGCAAATGCTTCATTTAATTCGAATAAACCAATATCGGATAATTCTAAACCCGCAAGTTTCAGTGCCTTAGGAATCGCTTCAACAGGACCAATTCCCATTATTTCTGGTGGAACCCCTGCAACTGCAAAAGATCGGAATTTTGCCATTGGCACCAATCCTTGAGAAACCGCTTTTTCACGATCCATTAATAATACTGCTGCTGCACCATCACTAGTTTGTGAGGAATTTCCTGCTGTCACTGAACCTTTTATTGAAAATGCAGGTCTTAATTTCCCAAGAACCTCAGCTGTTGACTCAGGGCGTACACCTTCATCCTGTTTAAAAACTATTTTTTTCTCAACCAATTTATTATCAGGACCAACTAAACGTTGTGTGACTTCAACTGGTACAATTTCATCAACAAACTTACCTTCCGCAATTGCCCTTGCTGCTTTTTGATGACTTCTTACAGCAAACGCATCTTGATCTTCACGCGAAACACCAAATTTTTGGGCAACCTGTTCAGCGGTGTGCCCCATCCCCATATAATACTCAGGAGCAGTTTCTGCAAGAGTTGCATTTGGTCGTACGACATGTCCCATCATCGGTACGAGACTCATAGATTCTGCTCCACCAGCAAGTACTGTATCAGATGCCCCAAGCATAATTCTTTCTGCACCATATGCAATTGACTGCAATCCTGAAGAACAGTAGCGATTAATTGTCACTGCTGGAACGGAATGAGGAAGTCCTGCAAGAGCACCAATATTTCTAGCCATGTTTAAACCTTGTTCAGCTTCTGGCATCGCACAGCCAATAATTAAATCATCTATATTTCCATCATAATTCCCTGCTCGTTTCAGGGTTTCTTTTACAACTAATGCTCCTAAATCATCAGGTCTGACATTAGCAAGTGTACCTTTACTTGCTTTGCCTATAGGTGTTCTGGCACCTGCTACGATGACCGCTTCCCGCATGATAATCCCCTCTTTCTTTATGCTTTCATGTACCTAATTTCTTAGTGGTTTCCCCTTTACAAGCATATATTGCATCCGCTGTTGTGTTTTTGGCTCTGCTATTAGGCTTAAGAATGCTTCTCTTTCAAGATCCAATAAGTATTGTTCATCCACTTCTGTTCCATATGGGACTCTTCCACCCGCGATTACAAAGGCAATTTTCTTAGCAATCTTTAAATCATGCTCTGAAATATAACCTGATAGATACATAGCTTGAGCACCTAATAATAATGTGGCATAGCCTGTTTCACCCACTACTGGCACCTTTAGGCGTTTCGGTGGCTTATAGCCTTGTGCGTGCAAAGCAAGTACAACTTGTTTGGCGTCATACAATTGATGATCTCCGTTTACACTAATTCCGTCAGCATTACTTAAGAAATTATTTTGTTTCGCTTCATCACCAGATGTTGATACCTTTGCCAAAGCAATGGTTTCAAACACTTTATTCGCCACTTTTTGTAAGTCAAAATCAACGTCATTAGGCATATTCTTTAAATGCTTAATGTATAACTCTTTATTGCCTCCACCACCAGGAAGTAACCCGACTCCACATTCAACAAGTCCCATATAGGTTTCCATCGTTGCTTGGATGTGTGAAGATGGCATACATACTTCCGATCCGCCGCCAAGTGTCATTGCAAATGGAGCTGTAACGACTGGTTTAGGACTGTACTTAATTTTCATCATCGCTTTTTGGAATTGTCTTACAACCATATCTAGTTCAAAGAAGTTATCATCTTGTGCTTCCATCAGCATTAAAGCTAAATTCGCACCGACACAGAAATTCTTTCCTTGGTTACCGATAACCAAACCTTTATAATTTTTTTCCACTTCATCAATAGAGAAGTTAATCATTTGGAGGATATCAAGTCCGATTGCATTGTTAGGTGAATGGAATTCAAGCAATGCAACCCCATCCCCTAAATCAATTAAACTACCGCCTGAATTTTTCTTAATGAGTTTCCCTTGGTTTTTTAACTGCTTTAAATTGATTACTTTTGGATTTTGTTCATCTTTTTTATATTCTCCTAAGTGGTAAAAATAAGTTCCATCTTCAGTTTCTTTATAAAAAGAGGTGAGTCCATTATTTAACATATCCTCAATCCAAGACGGTACGGATAATCCTTCTTGCTTCATCTTTGCAACTGATTTTTCAACTCCAATTGCATCCCATATTTCAAATGGACCTTGCTTCCAGCCAAAACCCCATTTCATTGCATTGTCAATTGAAACAATATCATCCGAAATGACATTGACTAATTCTGCTGAATAAATCAGAACTGGAGCAAAAATATTCCATAATAAGGTGCCTGCTTTATCTCCGGCATAAACAAGCGCTTTCATTTTGCCACTTAATCCTTTAACTTGCTTCACCATTTCTAGAGAAGGAGAGGATAGTTTTCTTCTTTCTACATAATCGAATGTATTCGGATCAAGTTCTAAAATCTCTTTCCCTTTTTTCAAATAAAAACCTTGACCACTCTTACTTCCTAACCAGCCATTTTCAAACATTTTTTTCATAAAGTCTGGAACTTCAAAGACTTCTTTTTCTTTACCTTCTACTTGCTCATGGACATTGTTTGCCACATGAATAAAAGTATCTAGCCCAACAACATCCAATGTTCTAAATGTGGCACTCTTTGGACGGCCGATTAATGGACCTGTGATAGAATCAACTTCCCCAACACTGTAGCCGCCTTTCAGCATTTCCCGCACAGTGACGAGTAATCCGTACGTTCCAATACGATTTCCAATAAAGTTTGGAGTATCCTTTGCAAGTACGACACCTTTACCGAGCTCGTCTTCGCCAAACGCCTTCATAAATCGTGTAACATTTGGATCAGTATGTTTTGTCGGAATAATTTCAAGGAGCTTCAAATACCTAGGCGGATTAAAAAAATGTGTTCCAAGAAAATGCTTCTGAAAATCCTCTGAGCGATTTTCAGCCATTGCTTCGACAGATATACCCGAAGTATTTGAACTGACAATGCTGCCTGGTTTCCGATATTTATCAACCTGTTCAAACACTTTTTTCTTAATCTCAAGCTTTTCTACAACAACCTCGATAACCCAATCAACTTCTGACAGTTTATTTAAGTCATCCTCTAAATTTCCTGCTTGTATGAGTCCAAGATTATCTTTACTTGTTAGCGGTGCAGGTTTTTGCTTTAGTAATTTTTTCAATGCAAGGTCACTAAAACGATTTCGAACTACCTTATCCTCTAGAGTCAAGCCATTTTTTGTTTCTTCCTCTGTCAATTCTTTGGGCACGATATCCAATAGCAATGTTGGAATACCAATATTCGCTAAATGTGCGGCAATTCCAGATCCCATAACACCAGAACCTAAAACAGCTGCTTTTTTAATGCTGTAACTCAATGCTATTTCCTCCTTCAATGCCTTTTTGAATGAACACTCATTCATTTTTATTGTAAAAAAATATCTCATGAATGAAATTACTACTTATAATATAAATGATTTTTTTCCAACTATCAATTATTAATCTCTAAAAATGATAAATTTTCTAAAAATATTTTGTAACCGGATAATAACCTTCAGATGGGAAAATCTATACCTATCAATGGAGGTGAAACGAATTGGCAAAGCGCAAAAAAGATCCATCCAAAGCTGGTGTAAGTGCCGCTAGTGTGAAAGGAAATGCTGGACCTACTGTTGAAGCTGACGGTGGCGGAAAAGTGAACAGCCAAAACAATCAATTTAAAAAATAAAAGAACAAAGGACCCTCAAATTTCGACTGAGGGTTTTTCATTGTATGAAAAAGAACGATCATCCACACAAATATTCTATCCTTTATCAAACTCCCAATTTCATATATTCTAATTATAAAATAGAAAAACTTAGAAGGTGTTTTTTTGTTAGAAGAGAACCTCGCTAAAAAAATTGTACAAGAAGTTCGTAAACTTTTAAATGAAGAAATTGTGGTGATGGATACTGAAGGGATCATCATTGCAAGTACAAATATCAATCGAATGGGTACTTTTCATGAAGGTGCACTGATAACATGTAAAAGAAAGGAAAAGCTGATCATTACAAAAGAAGATGAAGTTCACCTAACGGGAGTGAAGGCTGGTATTAATTTACCGATTTGCTTTGGCCAAAGCGTTGTTGGTGTGATCGGTATTACCGGGAATCCGGAGAAGGTGTTACTCTATGCTGAGCTGCTAAGAAAAATGACAGAGCTTCTTATCCAAGAAAGCATATATAAAGAAGAAATAAGTCGTGAAAAACGAACGATTGAAGCATTTGTATTTGATTGGATTGAATTAAGAGAATGGGATACAGCCTTTTATAATCGGGCAGATCTGCTAGGCATAAATCTTAAGGTTCCTAGACTCGTTATCATGATAAAGGTGCTTCCATACACTCATACCGTTTTTGACTTTTCTTCGAAATGGTCGAATACCCTGCATACTAATGACCTCCTCATAAATTGGGGAAATGATCGATTATTATTATTACTTGATGCAACATCGGACATTGATCATAAACATCTAAAGCAAAAACTATCCGAGTGGAAAAATAAAATGGAACAAGCCAATGATTTCACCTTAACATTTGGAATTGGAACAATTGTCCACCCTCTTGATCTAAAAAAATCCTTTTTAAAAGCTGAACGTGCCCTCCATGCTATTACCGAGAAGAACTGGATTGTTTTTGATGATGAGCTCACACTTGAAATGATCATAGAGGACTTACGAATGGATACGAAAAAGGAATTTGTGGGGCGGACAATAGGTCCATTGTTAAAAGATAGCGAATTAATGCATACAATAAGAATTCTATTTGAAAAGAACAACTCATTAAAGGAAACGGCAGAACACTTACATATTCATATTAACACTTTGCATTACCGACTTAAAAAAATTGAGGAGCTCACGAAACTTAATCCGAAAAACATAAAGGATCAATCTATTTTATATTTGGGAATCATTATTTTGGATCAATATACAAAATAACTTCATTTTAGAGATATTTTTTTGTTTTAAAACACATAGCTGGGGGAACTCGCTTTTTTTTATACTATAAATAATCAAACTTATTGAAATTGTTCGGAAGGAGGACATATATGTTATCTCAAATAGTTAAAGACCAACTCATATCGATTGTTGGTGTGGAAAATGTTGATGATTCAAAAGCTGGCAGATTAGTATATTCATATGATGCAACCCCACAATTTCAGTCCATGCCAGATATCGTTGTTTCACCAAGAAACACAAATGAAATATCTGATATTGTAAAGCTTTGCGGTGAACACAAAATCCCTATTGTCCCTAGAGGATCCGGTACGAATCTTTGTGCAGGTACATGTCCAACTGAGGGAGGACTTGTCTTATTATTTAAGCATATGAATCAAATTTTGGAAATTGACGAGGAAAATTTAACGATTACAGTTCAGCCAGGGATCATCACACTTGATATGATTCATGCAGTTGAGGAGAAAGGATTATTTTATCCACCTGATCCCAGCTCAATGAAAATTTCTACAATCGGTGGGAACCTTAATGAAAATTCTGGAGGCCTCCGCGGTCTAAAATATGGTGTCACAAGGGATTATGTTCTGGCCCTAGAAATTGTTCTTCCAAATGGGGATATTATTCGAACAGGCGGTAAATTAGCTAAAGATGTTGCAGGCTATGATTTAACAAGGCTTTTTGTAGGTTCAGAAGGAACACTCGGAATTATTACCGAAGCTACATTTAAATTAATTCCTATGCCGGAAACAAAGAAAACGATGTTAGCTCTTTTTCAAGATTTAGAGGCAGCCGCTCGGTCTGTATCGAAAATTATTGCAAATAAAATTATTCCTGCAACCCTTGAATTTTTAGATCAGCCTACATTAATCGCAGTTGAAGATTTCGCTAAGATTGGGTTACCTACTAATGTAAAAGCTGTACTTTTAATTGAGCAAGATGGGAGCAGCGATGTTGTAAATAAAGATATGGAAAAAATGGCCGCGATTTGTTTAGAAGAAAGCGCCGAATCTGTTCAGGTTGCTAAATCAAGAGAAGAAGCAGATGCACTAAGTTCAGCAAGACGAGCAGCCCTTTCCGCTTTAGCCAGGCTAAAACCTACAACTATATTAGAAGATGCGACTGTCCCCCGCTCTGAAATAGCGAAAATGGTTCAAGCAATTAATGAAATTGCCGAAAAGTATGATGTGAATATTTGTACATTTGGCCATGCCGGTGATGGGAATTTACACCCAACATGCCCTACTGATGTACGGAATCACGAAGAAATCGAACGTGTTGAAAAAGCTTTCGCTGAAATTTTTTCAAAAGCAATTGAGTTGGGTGGTACGATTACAGGGGAACATGGTGTCGGTGTCATGAAGGCACCTTATCTCGAGTGGAAGCTCGGAAAAGAAGGAATTGCTGCGATGAAGGCCATAAAGTCTAGCTTTGATCCATTAAATATAATGAATCCTGGTAAAGTATTTGCTAAAGAAAGTCGAAAACGTGTGGTGGTAACAAGATGACAACTTTATCAGAACAAGAAAAAATTCAACAAGGGTTTGTTGAACGAATGGATGAAGACGAATTATTAAATTGTATGCGATGTGGTTTTTGCTTGCCTGCTTGCCCAACGTATATCGAGTCGGGATTTCAAGAAATTCATTCCCCACGTGGTCGTATCGCTTTAATGAAAGCGGTTAAGGACGGGATAATCGAACCGGATGAGGATGTTGAACGATCATTAAGCCTATGTCTTGGCTGCAGAGCCTGTGAACCAGTTTGTCCATCAGGTGTGAAATATGGTCATTTATTAGAGGAAGCTAGAGATATTATTCAACAAAATAAAAAGCAATCCATTCCAGTACAAACTTTACGAAAAACCGTTTTTGATGGCCTATTTCCACATCAAAATCGTATGCAGACAGTAACGGGATTACTCGGATTTTATCAACGATCTGGTCTTCAAACATTAACAAGGAAGATTGGCTTTATGAAGCTGTTTCCAGAAAGTTTGGCTACCATGGAAAAAGTATTGCCACGCGTTCCAAAAATAAAAGTGATGAAAAATCGTCCAGATTATCTTCCTGCTGAAACTAAGAGGACGAAAAAAGTAGCCTTTTTTACTGGGTGTCTAATGGATACGATGTTTTTAGAAACGAATAATGCCACTCTCAAATTATTACAAAAAGCCGGATGTGAAATTGTCATTCCGAAAACACAAATTTGCTGTGGTGCACTACATGGTCACAGCGGTGAAAAAGCGAAAGCGATTGAAATGGCTAAACGTAATATAGAAGCATTCGAAAATACAGATGCTGATTTTATTATTACGAACGCTGGAGGATGCGGAGCCTTCCTTATTGATTATGACCATTTGTTAAAAAATGATTTCGACTGGTACCCACGGGCGAAAGCATTTAAAGAAAAATTAAAAGATATTACCCAAATCTTAGTCGAGTTAGATTTTCATAAAAATATTCCGCTCCATTTACCAGAGCAAATCATCACATATCAGGATTCTTGTCATTTGAGGAATGTAATGAAGACATTCGATGCACCAAGAACATTGCTTCATTCCATTTCTGGGGTGGATTTCCGTGAAATGAAAGAAGCTGATCGCTGCTGTGGATCAGCTGGAATTTATAATATCGTTGAGTCCGACATGTCAATGAAAATATTAGACAGTAAAATGAAAAATGCTAAAGCAACCAAGGCTACAACGATTGTTACCGCTAATCCAGGTTGTTTATTACAAATGAAGCTCGGAATTGAACGGGAAGGCTTATCACATCAAGTGAGAGCGGTTCATATTGTGGATTTGTTATTGGAAGCAGTTAACTATTAAGAAAAGATTTTATTTAAAATGTGAGGGTGGCCTCAAACAAGTGTTAGACACTTATTGGTCCACCCCTCTTATTATGAAATTAGAGCCGCTTCTTTTTTCATCTTTTTCTTAAAAGTAACGAGGGATAAAAGGATTCCAAGTTCATAAAGCAATATAAGTGGAGCCAGCACTAGCAGTTGACTAATAAAATCCGGTGGTGTAATCAAAGCAGAGATTACTGCTAATAAAAGATACGCATATTTACGTATTTGCTTTAATTTTGTTGGCGATAGGATTCCAATTGATGTTAAAAAAACCATAACAATTGGTAATTCAAACAAAAAACCTAGTGAAAGAGTGGATGTAAGCAGAAAAAGAAAGTATTCCCTTGCAGTTATAAGTACATCAAACGATTTTTCTCCAATTTTTATTAAAAACTTAAATAAAACTGGGAAGACAATAAAATAACCAAAGGCTGCCCCTGTGAAGAAACTCAAAGATATAGCTGGAACATATGTTAATGTGATTCGGCTTTCTGTTGGAGTTAAACCTGGCTTAACAAATTTCCATAATTGATAACCTATAAAAGGAGTGGTCAACCCTAGTGCTAAAGCACCTGATACACCAGTATAAAAACGAATCACATCCAAAGGCCCCATCAAAACGATTTTGTACCCATTTGCGAGCATTGGCAAAACCTTTGGCATATAAATGAGAAAAACGACAAACATAACCGTAAAGAAAACAACTGACTGTAATAAAATTCTACGTAATTCGGTAAAATGCTCTAATGCTGTTTCCTCATTTTCTACTCTTGTTGTTTGGAGATCATCTGCCAATATTACCATCTCCTTAAGCCTTTATAAGTATCATCCATTTGGATGATTCTCATTTTTAGTTGTTTTTTCTCCCACTTCTTCATCACTCATAATGTTATTTGCCGTACGCTTAAATTCTGATAGCGTTTTACCAAACGCTGATCCTATTTCTGGGAGTTTCTTTGGTCCAAATATGATTAATGTAATGACTAAAATAATAATTAATCCTGGTATGCCAATATTTGATAGCATCTATATTCATCCCTTCAAGCGGCTAAACTAATGAACCGCCTTTTTTATGGTATTTTAATATTCCTTCTGCAGCTCTATAAGCTAATGCCCCCACTGTCCCGGTCGGATTATATCCAGAGTTATGAGGAAATGCAGATGCACCAATAACAAATAAATTGTCTACATCCCACATTTGCAAATAATTGTTTACAACTGAAGTATCAGGATTATCCCCCATGATCACTCCTCCTGTATTATGGGTAGATTGGTAAGAAGTAATTTCATAGGGTCCCAATTCTTTTAATGAATCTACATGATTTGCACCCATTTCTTTTAATATATCTCCACATTTATTTGCCAAAAATACAGCTAGATTTTGATCTTGATCTTCGAAATCAAAGGTGATTCGAAGGAGTGGATCCCCATACGCATCTTTATAGGTTGGATCAAGATCAAGAAAATGATGTTGGAATGGCATAGATGAACCTTGTGATCCTACTGATAAATATTTATTTGCATATTTGATCGATGTTTTTTTGAAATCCTTTCCCCAGGTAGGTGTTCCAGATGGAACGGCATTATTCTGAATGGGGCGCATCCCGGACTGATTGTATTGAATCATCCCTCCATGAATAAAGTTTAGCTTGGAATGGTCAAAATTATCACCATTATAATCATCTACCGTTATTCCTAGCGCACCTGCACCTGCAAATGTATTAAACTCTTTATCATCAAAAAATCCGACTGCACTGCCTTTTGCCACTTGATAGGCATAATTTTTTCCAATGACTCCTGTACCAGTACTAGGATTATATGGACGTCCGATATTTGACATCAACAATAAACGTGCATTATTAAAAACATAGCTTGTCAGAACTACAATATCTGCTGGCTGCTCAACATCTTCGCCTGTCGTTACATCTGTATACATCACACCTGTTGCTTTATTGCCGGTACGCAAAATTCTTCTAACATTCGAATGAGTTCTGATTTCGAATTTTCCCGTCTTGTTAGCAACTGGAATAACCGTAACTACTGGATCTGCTTTTGCACCGTACTCACATCCAAATCTTTCACAATAACCACAATATTGACAGGCAGCTCTTGTAATACCATCCGGATTGGTATATGACTCGGTTAAGTTTGCAGACGGAACTACATATGGGTGCAGCTTTAATTTCTTTGCTGCCGCTTCAAAATCTTTCATTTGCGGTGATTTTTTCATCGCAGGCGTTGGATATTTATCAGAGCGCTTTCCACCTAAAGGATTCTCTTCTCCGGAAATACCAGCTATTTTTTCAAAACGATCAAAATAAGGTTCAAGTTCATCATATGTGATCCCCCAATCCTGAATCGTCATTCCTTTTGGAATTTTATCCTTACCATATTTCTCAATCGTTTTACTGCGGATTTGAAAATCATAAGGAAGAAATCGAAAGGTTTGTCCATTCCAATGGACTCCAGCACCGCCTAGACCATCACCGAGTAAAAAGGAGCCATACTGTCTCATCGGAAGAGCTCTAATCCTTTCATTTCCTCTAAAGGTAATCGTTTCTTTCGATAAATCCTGCATTAACTCATACCTTAGGGCATACCTTAATTCATCATGAACCATAAAATAGTCTTCTGTTTTTCTTTCTTTTCCTCTTTCTAATCCCACTACATTTAATCCCTTTTTAGTCAGTTCAGAAGCGATAATCCCTCCTGCCCAACCAACTCCGACAATAACAACGTCCACTTTCGGTAATTTTTTTGCCACAGTATCACCCCTTTTATGAATGTGCTATATGGTCACGAAGACTTTGTGGTGCAATTTTTTGATATCCTTTTTCAATAATCTCAGTATATGCCATTTGATTACCTGGATAATTTTTCATTTTCCAGCCATTCATATTCATGTTTCCACCATATAATGGATCACTATAAACACCTTCAAGTGTATTGCTTCGAAGCATATTGAAAAATCCACTAGGGGAAATCGTTGTGATATTTACTTTATCTCCTTCAAAATCTTTAAGGATCTCATCCTGCTCATCTCCAGAAAGATCGGAAAACTTTTTCTTATATTTATCCATACTGTGATTTTGAATTTCTTGTAAAGCAATATCAAAAATCTCCCGACGCTTTAAACGCCCTTGATAACCTTGTACTTTCTCACCTTTATAAAACGGTGCCTGCATATAATCTCTTGAATTAAATCCCCAGTCACCAGCTAGCTGATGATCGATAAAAAAGGCGACTCCTAAAGATTTTGCACCTGGACCATTTTCATCTTCTGGAAAAATTCTTTCAGTTGCCGCTTGAACAATATTAAATTGCTCTTGAGTAAAATACATCAACGCCTGATTAAAATTTTCAGCTTTTGAAGTGGCAACCTTGGTAGGATTCGTGATATTTTTTGTTCTGTTTCCAAAAGGGATAAGACTGCCGACTACACCACCTACAGCAACTCCTCCTACAACATAGCCAGTATTTTTAAGAAATCTTCTTCGTGAAAGTGATTCTGGACTCTCGTTTTTTGTATCATTAACCAACTGGTCCACCTCCTGAAAAATTATCCATGAAAAAATTTTTGTCGATAACAATCGATTTATACCGACATTCATGGTGTTTTTTGTTAATATGTCCCCTAAAATATCCACTCATACATAAAACTATTTTGGGAATGATAATTTTGTAATCATTACTTAGGAGGTTAAAAATCAATGAATCTAACATTAAACAGATGCCTAGTCCCTTTTATTGGTGTTCTCCTTTTCTTATCTGCTTGTACTAGTCAACAAGGGGCAAATAGTAGACAACAAGGAATAAATACTGCAAAACATCCTATGAATATGTCAACAAATGGTCAAATGAATGTGTCAACCACAAATGATCGAAGTGTTGATGTGATCCCGAGTGTGGATCGAACAAAGAAATTGACTACAAATCAGCACGGAAATATAACAAGTGGATTAGGTTCGAATGTTTATAGTTTAATCGGCAGCTCTAGTCTTCATGATGGAGGGATATCCTCACATTTAGAATCACGTTTATCTGGTGAAGGAATACCGGGTATTAAAGTGTTTGTACTTGATGACACAATTATTTTGGCAAGGGCAAAACATGAAACGACATCTACTCACTATGACAACATGCAGAAAGAAGTATTAAGCGGGACGAAAGGTTCATCCAACATAGGTGGAAAAAAAACTGGTGTGCGAAACATTAATACAAATGTAGATGACAACTTAGATCATGCGAAAAGAATAATGAAGGATGCATTTGATGGTCATGTTCAAATTCTAACCATAACCAATAAAAGAGCACCGGATTTAATCGATAAAATCAAATCTAACTTAAAAGATCAAACGCCTTCTTATAGTCAATTATCCAATGACATTAATACACTTATTCAAATGACCAAAGAAAAAAGCTGATGGGAGTCCATTAGCTTTTTTAGGCTTTGTTAAACAATGTTTTCAGTTCTAATAAAGCCTTTCTTTAGAAAACACTATATTTCCTTGCCTTCATTGTTTTACATACTTTACGTATTTTTGGAAAAGATATTTTTAATTGCAACATATATTTTTTTTTACAAATAAAACCCTGGATCGTATACATTCAGAACGTTTTACTTCGTAAAAAAACGATCCACGCATACCATACAGGTGATTTTACCAACAATAACCTATAACAAAGCCTTTACAATCCAGCATACCGAAATAATGAGGGACGATCATGAACTTATTTAAAAGAAGAAAAAAAGCGCAAAAACAACAGCAACAGCAGATGTCATCTGCAGAAAGTTCCAAACCGAAATCACAGGAAATTAAAGAAGCAAAATATATAAATAGTAAGACAAATGCCCATTTTTCCTTGAAGTTTGTTTCAACAGTAGTTGATGAGGAAATTATTCAAAATAATATTCTGCCATATTTATTAGAAGAAACATTTATTCTTATTGAGGATATAAAAAAAATCCTCCCTATTGCAGATGTACAAATTTCAACAGATTTTTCACAAATTGAACAAAAAATTTATAATGGCTATGTTTTATTAAAAATAGAAACAGAAGCCGAAAAAATTGCGTTTGTTTCCGCACAAAAAGAGGTCTCTCGTCAAGTTAGTGCACCAGAAATAGAATTTAGTGTTATTGGTCCCAAAGAAGCTTTTATAGAACCGCTTGATCAAAATTTAAACATGGTAAGGAAACGAATACCAATAAAAGAGTTGCAAATTGAAGAACTAACAGTTGGAAAATTATCTAAAACTAAAGTAGCCGTTCTTTATATAGAGGGAATTGTCGATCAAACTAACGTACAAACCGTTAGACAGAGATTAGATGCAATCGATTTTGATCAAATAAGCGACAGTTCGTTTATTGAACAGATTATTGCTGATAACCCTACTTCACCTTTCCCACAATTTATTGATACGGAAAGACCGGATCGAGCTTCAGCTGTACTTACTCAAGGAAAAGTGGTCATGCTTGTGGATGGTTCCCCTCATGCATTAATTGGACCGACTACATTAGTTGAGTCATTTGTATCCTTTGAGGATTATTACATCAATTGGATTATGGCTTCTTTTTTTAGGGTATTAAGAATATTCTCGGTATTGTTCTCTATTTTAATCACACCTGTATATGTAGCTGCTTTAACGTATCATTATCAAATGGTTCCCAGGGCAGTAATGGCAACTTTAATTAGTTCTAGGCAAGGAGTACCTTTACCCCCAATCTTAGAAGCACTAATTCTTGAAATAACTATTGAGCTTTTACGGGAAGCTGGAGCAAGACTGCCAACGAAAATTGGTCAAACAATTGGTATCGTGGGTGGAATCGTTATTGGAACAGCATCAGTTGAAGCTGGCTTAACAAGTAATGTTTTATTAATTTTTGTTGCCCTAGCTGCTTTGGCTTCCTTTACGACTCCAATCTATAAAATCGGTAATACTATTCGTTTTATTCGTTTTCCATTTTTAATATTTGCTCAAATGTGGGGATTGCTTGGGATTGTATTTTGTTTTTGCTTCTTACTTACCCATCTGATTCGGTTATCATCATTAGGAAGACCGTATTTAGAACCAATTTATCCTCCGAGAATAAAAGACCTTAAGGATACGATTATTCGACTTGGTTTTAATAAAAATGTAACGCGCCCACAATATTTACGAACAAATGATACGACGCGTTATCCCCCAATAGATGGTAAACGGAAAATTGATATAGATGAATAATATTAACATCAGCTCCTATCTATATAATTTCGGAGGATTCAACTATGCAGACAATACCTGAAAACCGAAAAATTTCACCATCTCTCGTTTTTTTCACGATCCATGGAATGCAATTCGGTATCGGTGTATTAGGTTTTCAGCGAATTATTGCACAAACTGCTGGGTATGATTCTTGGATTTCCATCATAATTGCTGGTATTGGTACAGGGATGATCATGTGGATGATTTTTAAGATATTAGAGATTGGAAAGCAAGATCTTGGTGAAAATCACCAATTTGTATTTGGGAAATGGATTGGAGCACTCTTCAACACCTTCTTTATTCTTTATTTTACACTTTATGTCATTACCATTATTAGAAACTATATTGAAATTGTACAAGTCTGGATGTTTGAAGATTTAAATATTTTTTTATTCGCTCTCTTGTTCTTATTGCTCTGTATCTATATTGTAAATGGAGGATTTAGAACGGTAACAGGTATGATGTTTTTCAGTGTTGCCCTTCCATCCTATTTAATCATTTTGTTCGGATTTACCATACCATTTGCTGACTTTCGTCACTTTTTGCCGCTTTTTGATCATTCAACGAAAGAGATCATTACTGCTTCTAAACAAATGTCTCTAACCTATATAGGCTATGAAACATTTCTTGTATACTCACCCTTTGTTAAGGATCAGCAAAAATCAAAAAAGTGGGCATATGGGAGTATTCTAGTTTCTTCCCTTATGTTTTTATATACTGCAGTCATTTCCTTTGCTTACTATACAGAAGAGCAAATACAAAAATATATTTGGGCAACATTAACTACATGGAAAATCGTACAGCTGCCTATTGTTGAACGATTTGAATATATTGGGATTGCCAATTGGTGTTTAATTATTTTACCCAATACGTCCCTTGCCTTATGGTGCGGAAGCCGTATGATAAAAAATACCTTTAAAATCTCCCAAAGAAAAGGAGTTCTATTAATAAGTGTTATCTCCCTTATAATCGTTCCCTTTTTTAAAACCCGTAATCAAATCAATAAATTAAGCTACCTGTTGGGAAATATTGGTTTTTTAGTAGATTATATATATATTCCCTCACTTTTAATCCTTATTTGGCTTGTAAAGAAGGTGAAGAAAAAGCATGAAAAAAATACTTGTTTTTAGTTTTTCTTTGATAGTATTATCTGGATGTGTACAGCAGCAAATTATCGATAAGTTAAATATTGAAACAGCACAAGGTTATGACTTAGCTGAAAATAATAATATAAAAGGGACCGTCCTTTATCCACAGTATCTTCCCGACAAAAGCGTCCAAAACCAAACGTTATCTACTATCGATAAGACAAGCCGTGACATACTCTCAGATTTAGAGAGAAATTCAAATAAGCCGCTTGTAACAGGAGGCTTACAAGTAGTCATCCTTGGAGACAGCTTTGCAAAGAAAGGCTTAGCAAAACTGATTGATTCTTTGGAGCGTGATCCTAATATCGGATCGAGAATGCTATTAGCCGTCACAGACTCAAGTGCAGAAGAAATATTACAGGGCGAATATGGATATGAGGGAAATGGGACATATATCAGTGATTTACTCAAGCATAATATGAAGTTCCGTGATGTTCCGAAAATGAATGTGCATTTATTCGCATCATATTATGTACAAAAAGGAAAAGATGCATTTTTACCGATCATCCAAAAAATAGATAATAATCGATTAAAAATAACGGGCATGGCTCTTTTTAAGAATGATATATTTGTAAAAAGAATCAATGAAAATCGTATGTTTTATTTTAAATTACTAGTAGATAGGTACAGTGAAGGAACTCAGATTGTTCAAATGGGGAAAAAACAAGCAGTCGTCAGAAGCATCCGTTCGCACAATAAAATCAAAGTAAACAAGAAAAAATCCCCTCAAGAAATTATTATCAAAATAAAAGTTAATGCAGTCTTACGTGAGTATTCTGGGAAAAAGGCAACACCTAAAATAATTTATAAAATTTCAAAACAAATGGAAGGAGACATAAAAAAAGAAAGTTTACACATGTTAAAAGAGTTCCAAAAAAGAGGCATTGATCCTGTAGGAATTGGACAAAATGTAAAAATTCACACTAAAAACTTTGATTTTAAAAAATGGAAAGGTCAATACAAAAATGTTACATTTAAAGTCATCCCTAAGGTAACCATTATGGAAAGTGGAACTATAGAATAAGTAGTGAAGTAGTGATACGGTGCAAACCACACAATAAATTATTAAATAAAAAATGAAAGAGCTTGTAGAGAAGGTTAGACAACTTCTCTACAAGCTCTTTTATTTTTCTGACCCAAACATATATTTTTTTTGATGATATCGTATAGAGAAAATCAAGCCTATTGCAAACATATTCCCCATTAGCGAGCTTCCGCCATAGCTAATCAATGGTAATGGTATACCTGTAATTGGCAGCAAGCCTATCGTCATCCCTATATTTTCAACAACATGGAAGGTAATCATTGCAATTACTCCAGCACATATATAAGAATAGAAATCATTTTTAGTTTCTAAGCTCGCTTTTGTAATATGATAAATGAGCATAAAAAATAAACTAACAACGATACTCCCACCAATGAAACCAAAGTTTTCGCCAATCATACTGAAGATAAAGTCTGTTTGCCTCTCAGGTATATCTACTTCACTAATGTTATACCCTTTCCCAAGAGTTTGTCCTGACCCAATAGCAAGAAGTGAATTGATTAACTGAAACCCAGCATCACTTTTATACTCATAAGGATTAAGCCATGAATAAATACGATTAAATTGATAAGTTTTTACATGTAAGTATTTTTCTAATATATCCGGCATCCAAACTACGAAATAAATAACTAGTCCCGCTATTAAGCTGCCCCCGCCAAAAATCGGAAGAATTAATTTCCACGTAATCCCAGACACAAAGATAATACCTAGTAAAATTGAAACAACTACTAGAGCTGTGCCTAAGTCAGGCTGCTGCATAATCAAGGCCAATGGGAGCATAGTAATTAAACCAAGCTTAATTAATAACCAAAAGTCCGTTTTTAGCGTTTTAATAAGATATTTATCATGATGTTCCACAATTGTTCTCGCTAATGCTAATATGACGAAAACCTTCACGATCTCAGAAGGTTGAAAGGTTCCCATGAATGGGACGGTAAACCAACTTTTTTGTCCCTTTGTGACATGGGCGATACTATCTGGTGCAATTATCAAAAATCCTAATAGTACAATTCCAAAACCATAAAGATACCAAGTCAATTTTTTCAATTGATCTGAATCAAAAAAAATAGTAACAACGATGATACCAGTACCGACAATATACCAGATCACTTGTTTTAAAACATAGTTTTGATCTAATTGTCCTGTTTTTTGTGCACTATAAATAGAAATTAAACTAACTAGACACATTAACATCAATGTTAGCACGAGACCATAATCTATTCTTGAAGCTTTCCTTGTCTGAGAAGTCATACTTTCCACGTCTCCTAAGTTAAATCTATGGCTTTGTTAATATTTATTGTTGATTAATTCACCTGTATGATATTCGTGAAGCAATTTCTTTACGCAGTAAAACTAGCTGAACGAATATCATACAGGGTTTTATTAGAAACTAAAACATGTTTAACAAAGCCAAATCTAATATGATCAAACAGTAAATATGTAAACCTAAAATCTCATATTATCATTATACTGAATCATGTCAATGGTACAAAGAACAATTTGTTCCAAGATTTCGCAGTCTAAGTTTTTTTCTTTTATAAGTTCAAATAATTGAATGAAGCTTAAGTTCTTAATACAATACTAATAGTACCTTAAATCAAACTTGGTACCCAAGATATAATGAATTTACAAAGTCACTTATTTGGAGGGTTTATAATTTATGGAAGAGATTAAGTCAATTGAAGCATTTGAAGAGATTATTTCTAATACAGATCCGGTTATTATTAAGTTTTTTGCTGGATGGTGTCCAGATTGTACGCGATTAAATATGTTCATTGATGATATTATCAATGATTACGATCAATATAAATGGTTTGAAATTAATCGTGATAATTTCCCTGAACTTGCGGAGAAATATAATGTTATGGGAATTCCGAGCTTATTAATTTATCAAAACGGTGAAAAAACAGCCCATCTACATAGTGCAAATGCAAAAAGTCCTGAACAAGTTCGCGAGTTTCTTGATGAACAATAAGAAAAGCGGAAGAAGCTTGCTCATCGGCGTACGGATGAGTGAAATTTGAAGTGCCAATTTCACCTTCGTAGTCTTCGACTGAGATAAAGGAAACCGTGCTGAGGTAGTTCACGAGCTCATGTTGACTTATCATAGGGAGAATACGGAGAAATCCGCTAGCCGATAGGCGCTGGAGCTAGACACAGCAAACACTTTTCATGTCTAATATCATTAGTAAATTTTATACTTTCTTAACTTTTAAAAATAGACCCTTGGTGAATGTCACCAAGGGGATTATTTTTTTACTTTCAAAGTAATTCAATATTCAAGAGATTTGAGATTTCTTTAAGATATAATTCCGTCTCCTTAAACCCTTTGAAATGAGAAAGCATCCCTTGAAAAATATACGGCTTTATTTCATTATTTTTACTTTCATTCATTAAAAACTGAATAACTTCTAGTAATTCCTCTTTCTTGTTTTTTTGAATATTCATTTGGTTAACAGCTTCTACCATTGATCCGAGTGAATTTTGAACTTGCTCAAGCGCTGATTGTTTTTGAACCATTGTTTTAGATAAGAATTGATCAATCTTACTCCCCTTTAATATCGGTTCCTCATGACCTTCCAAAAACCCCCGCACCATATCATCTACTCGTTTCATAATGAACTCTGATAAAAGCTTTATATCAATTGTGAATCCATCAAAGACTGTTATCTTTATATAGGAACTCTTTATTCCTTCGCATGTTAAAATCATGTCACAAATATAAGGTCTAATCTTCTCACCATATATCGAAAAAAGATTTCTTTCTGTATTTTTCATAGCTTCGATTGTTTGACTTTCTAAATATTGGCGAAGTTCCTTATTAATAGACTGATTTTGCTCGCGAAAATACATGACAATAAAATCTCGATGTTCAACAAAAAACTCAAACTGACCTATTATTTGCTTTTTCATAATTTCACGAGGAGGCAATTTCTCTTTCTGTATTTTTTGCATCCTTTGATCAATTATTTCATAATAATATTGAAAAATAGCGAGAAGAAGCTCTTCTTTTGATGAAAAGTAATTATAAAATGCCCCTTTTGAAATTCCATATTCACTTACAATATCTTGAACAGATGTTGATTGGTATCCTTTTTCAGCAAAAAGCTTAATTGCACACTCAATCATTTCCTTCCTTCTTTGTTTCATGCAGATTCCTCCAAAAAGCAAATATAGAAAATGACCAGTCAGTCATTCGTCTACTATGTTCACTATTTATACATATTTATTATTATATAATTCACTTGCAATAAGATGACCAGTCGTTTATATTTTATATTGTTATGACTAACCAGTCAACAGAACAAAAGGAGTGAATCTATTGAATCAAATTATTAATTTTTGTATTAAAAATAAATTTGCTGTTTGGTTATTGACCATTATCATTACTGTCGCAGGTTTGTATTCGGGATTAAACATGAAAATGGAAACTATCCCAAATATCAATATGCCAGTTGTCATGGTATCCACCGTATATCCAGGTGCAACCCCACAGGAAGTAGCTGATAAGGTATCAAAGCCTATCGAACAAAGAATCAAGAACTTAACCGGTGTAGAAACGGTAAACTCTACTTCTTCTCAAAATGTATCATCTATTCAAATTCAATATAATTTTGATAAGGACATGGATAAAGCACAACAAGAAGTAAAGGAAGCGATAGATTCAATCGAACTTCCAGACCAAGCAAATAAATCCAATGTTTCGCGTTTGAATTTGAATGACTTTCCAATTCTATCATTAAGTATTTCAAACAAAAAACAATCCGCTGAGGAATTAACAAAAACTATTGAACAGGATATTGTTCCAGAATTAGAAGGAATCGAAGGAGTTTCTCGTGTACAAGTTTCTGGACAATATGTAAAAGAAGTAAATATCAAATTTGATAGCAAGAAAATGAGTAATTTAGGCCTAACAGAAGATACGGTTAAACAATTAATTCAAGGTTCTAATGTATCGATTCCTTTAGGTTTAATCACTTTTGATGACAAACAGAAATCCGTTGTTGTCGATGGCAATATCGCCACATTGGATGACTTAAAAAACCTTGAAATACCAGTAACACCATCACAAAATAGTATGCAAAATCAAGGAACACCTCAAATGGGAAACCAATCCCCATCAACAGGTGTTGGAATCCCAACAGTTAAGCTGAAAGATATTGCTAAAATTGAATTGGTTGGAAAGCATGAATCGATTTCAAAAACGAATGGTGAAGACTCAATCGGAGTTCAAATCACAAAAGCTTCTGATGCAAATACGGTAGATGTTGCTAATAAAGTAACAGAGAAGCTAAATGTTCTAAAAAAAGATCATAAAGGACTAAAAACAGTCACTATGTTCGATCAAGCAACACCAATCAAAGACTCTGTTAACACGATGTTAAACAAGGCGATTATAGGTGCTGTTTTTGCGGTAGTGATTATCCTTTTATTCTTAAAAAATATTAAATCAACTATTATCTCTGTCATTTCGATCCCTCTTTCACTGCTCATTGCTATATTAGCATTGAAACAAATGGATATTTCATTAAATATTATGACTCTAGGAGCAATGACGGTAGCCATTGGTCGAGTAGTTGATGATTCAATCGTAGTTATCGAAAATATTTATCGAAGAATGTCCCTACCGAATGAAAAATTAAAAGGTAGTACATTAATTAGAGAAGCAACAAAAGAAATGTTTAAACCAATTCTGTCATCAACAATCGTAACGATTGCTGTATTTTTGCCTTTAGGATTAGTGAAGGGAACTGTAGGCGAATTATTTTTACCATTTGCTTTAACTATGGTGTTTGCTTTACTTGCATCCTTGCTTGTTGCGATTACGATAGTGCCAATGTTTGCGCATACTCTTTTCAAACGTGGTGTAAAGATATCATCTCACCAAAAAGAACATGGCAAACTTGCCAACTCATATAAAAAGGTGCTAAATTGGTCTTTAAATCACAAATTGATCACGTTTGGTCTAGCCATTTTATTATTAATCGGAAGTCTTTTCTTAATCCCAGCAATTGGGGTAAGCTTCCTCCCATCAGATGAACAAAAAATGATCATAGCAACATATAACCCTGAGCCAGGAGAAACTCTTGATAATGTTGAGAAAATAACAGAAAAAGCTGAGAAATATTTAGAAGATCGCAAAGGTGTCAAAAATATTCAATATACATTAGGTCAAAGCGATCCAATGGGATTCGGAAATAGTAATTCAGCTTTGTTCTATATTGAATATGATAAAGACACAAAAAACTTTGACAAAGAACCCGAAAAAGTGATTAAAGATCTTCAAGGATTAACTGATAAGGGTGAATGGAAATCACAGGATTTTGCTTCCTCAGGTTCCAGTAACTCACTTGAACTTCTTGTCTATGGGGATAACCTTGATGATATTAAACCAGTAGTTAATGATGTCAAGGGAATAATGGAAAAAAAGAAATCCTTAAAAAATGTAGATACAAGTCTATCACAAGCATATGATGAATACACATTAGTCGCTGATCAAAGCAAACTAAGTAAACTTGGTCTAACCGCAGGCCAAATTGGTATGCAATTGAGTCAAGTTGGCGAAAGCCCTGTCTTAACAACCATTAAAAAAGACGGAAAAGAACTAAATGTCTATGTTCAAGTTGATAAGAAAGATTATAAGAATATATCTGACCTAACAAATACGAAAATAAAATCACCATTAGGTGTTGAAGTAAAACTAGACGATGTGATGAAAACAAAAACAGGTGAATCCCCTGATTCCATTACAAGAAAAGACGGTCGTATATACGCTAGTGTCAGCGGAGACATAATCAGCAAGGACGTTTCTAAGGTTTCTACTGATATTCAAAAGAAAGTAAAAGATTTAGACCTTCCTAGTAATGTAAAAGTTTCTATGGGAGGGGTAACCCAGGATATTAATGAATCCTTTACACAGCTTGGTTTAGCCATGCTAGCTGCTATAGCAATTGTTTACCTTGTACTGGTGATCACATTTGGCGGAGGACTTGCACCATTTGCCGTTTTATTCTCTCTACCATTTACGATTATCGGTGGATTACTGGCATTATTGATTACAAAAGAAACATTAAGTATTTCATCGATGATTGGTGCGCTTATGTTAATCGGTATTGTTGTCACAAACGCAATCGTTTTAATTGACCGTGTTATTCATAAACAAAATGAGGGTCTGTCCACTCGTGAAGCTCTACTCGAAGCAGGAGCAACCCGACTTCGTCCAATCTTGATGACTGCACTCGCAACAGTAGGTGCCCTTCTTCCATTAGCCTTTGGCTTTGAAGGTGGAGGCTTAATTTCAAAAGGACTTGGAGTTACCGTTATTGGAGGATTAACTAGTTCAACCTTATTAACCTTGTTAATCGTTCCGATTGTATATGAGTTCTTAATGAAATTTAAGAAGAAAAAGAAGGTCATTGAAGAATAATATTTTGACCCTATCTCGTGAGTCGAGATAGGGTCTTTTTATCGAACGACAGGACTGTATCTTCTAGCGTTTCGTAAAACTATTAAAGCTTATAGAAAAAACGACAGCATTACTGCTGCCGTTTCCTTCGTTAACAATAACCTCTATTTTTTATTTTTTCCAATCGCTACATAACTAGATAGCTTTGTAACTTTGAACTCGATGGATCCTGACATATAGAGGCTATTTAATACATCTAATGAACCATTTTCATTATTAAAATCGTATGCCTCCACTTTCTTAAATCCTTTCGCTGCAGTTGCATTAACTGGTAAACGGAGATTCACAGCATCGTCGAGTGCATTTACATAAGTGGATTTTCCGCCTTTTTCAGTTCTGAGAGCAAATTGATAAACATCTGATACTGCTTCATCCGTTCCAGTTACTGGAACAATCGTGTTAGTATCAAGGTTAATCTCCAAGAATACTTTATCAGCCTCAGTACGGACTAATTGAGTCAGAACTTTTGTAGGTAGCATCGTTTGTACACCACCTGAAACAAAGGCAACTGATTTTTTGGATTGTTCTAAGTCTTTTAAAACTGAAGCAGGCATTTCAACTTGTAACTTAGTTTTTGAATTTGACAATACTGGCGTTGCAAGCACTACTGCACTAGATGAGTTTTTAAGTTGCTGCTCGATATCCTTATTGGTCACAACCATTTTAGCTGTTTGTGCGTCTTCCTTTACGGAAACCGAAACTTCTTTGCTAGCAGTATTTTGACCGATATCTGAAATATTAAATTTCAATTTGTAGTCACCAGCTTTTAATCCTGCAAACGGAATTTTAAAAGATCCGTCTTGTGCTAAAGTAACTGGTTTCGTTTCCAACACGTTACCTGCATTATCTCTTAGTTCATAGCTAGTCGTTAACTTGTCGTTCACATCATATTTTTCTTCGAATACCGTTTCAACTGTGTCTTTGAAATCAATGAATTTATCCTTTATTGAGCCTTTAAACTCAAATGCGGTATCTTCAGTGAAATTACTTGTATCTGGCAGAACAAATTCTGGCTTAGTTGATTTAATATAAATTGGACCAAGCCAATCAAATGCAGTAGCTGTTGTTAAATCAATGGTATATACACCATCAGGCGCATTAATCTTTTTTCCTGTTCCCCATTCAGTGATACTGCCATTAAACGTAACAGTTTTTGGTCCTGTCGTTGTTGAATTAGCAGCCACTAAATAACCTAAATATCCATCTCCATAGAACCCCGCATCTTGATGGGCAGCATCCCAAAGTTCAATATAAGTAGTACTTTGACGATCATAGAACTCATAACGAACCGTTGTACTATTTAATTTTGGTGAGATTACATTACTATCAATAGAGTAGCTCTTTATTCCTGTTGGTGGTGCAAAGTTAGCTGCAAACGGTAAAATTAACTTAGTCGTACCATTAGTAATGTGAATATAACCTAACAGTTCATTGCCAGTAGTCCCTGTACCCTTAGGAACGTTTAACGTTACTTTTAATGCTTTCTCACCAGAGGCTGGTAGAGTGAAACTAGACTGATCGACAGTTACATTTGCTCCAGCTAATGCACCTGTTGCAGCTTTTGTTACTTGGACCGAAACTGAGTAATCACTTGCTTTTCCAGTTAGGTTTTTCACTTTAATATCTCTAGTTACAGTAGATGCGTTATTCGCGTTAGTTGGAACATTGCCAAAAGTAACGGTCCCTTTCTTATTTTCGTATGTCTTTGATGAAAAAGTTGTCTGATCAATCGCATAGGCTAATGCTTCTAATGTTGCTGCTTTATATGGTTGAACCCGCCCAGGTCCTTGAGAAAATACATCATATTTTGTTACATCTAATTGTTTGGCAGAATTCGAGATTGCTACTTTAATATCAAATGGAGTCCAATCTGGATGCTCTGATTTCAGTAAAGCTACTACACCGGCAACATGTGGGGTAGCCATACTTGTTCCGGACAATCGTTCGTAAGCTTCCCCGTATTCTGCATTAGGGAAATCCTTTTTATACATTGGAACAGATGACATAATATTTGTTCCAGGTGCAGAAACGTCTGGTTTAAGGTCAAAATTCGGATTTGCCGGGCCGCGTGAGCTTAAGCTATTAATATCATCTCCAGTACTAAGTGAAGATGTGATATTACTAAAGGTGACAGTAGCTGTATTCGTTTTTAAAGCTGTTCTTAAGGCATTTCCATCTGTCGTTGACATATCAAAAGCTGGAATGAATGCGAAAGAATCACTTAGGAAAACGTTCGCAGGACCATTGCCGTTTGCTCCACCGTTATTATGGATAATCATAGCAACTGCGCCAGCTTTTTTGGCAGCTGCAATCTTATCAACAAAAGCAATGGTTCCACGGGAGACAAGAGCAACCTTTCCTTTTACATCCAATCCGTTATAGTCTTTTTCTTCCCCGACGTTTGGAACAGCAACAACATCATAAGTACCTGTTAAGGTTTCAGCAGGGTTTTCGCCAAACTTCCACCCCATTAAATTAAGGTTATATTTTGAAGGTGCCGAACCTGCAAAAGTGACATTCACATCCCCATTCATCGTCGTTTCAGGAACAGTTGAGTTAGCGACAGAGATAGCAAACGCAGCAGTTGCTGGACTTCCAATTGTACCACGGTTCGGACCAGTGTTACCTGTAGCTACAACCGCAGTTACCCCAGCTAATGCGGCATTATTAATCGCAACAGCATCTGCTGATGTAGAAGTGTTACTTGGGCCACCTAATGATAAGTTAATAACATCCATTTTTTCTTGAACAGCTTTGTCAATGGCAGCGATAATTCCGGAAGTAGGACCGCTTCCATAAGCTCCTAAGACACGGTAGGCGTAAAGATCTACTTTTGGTGCAATCCCTTTAATACCAAATGGGTTTTTACCTTGTGCAGCAATTGTTCCTGCAACATGAGTACCATGATCTGTATAGAAGACATAACCGTCTGCATCAATTTCTGGTTTATTGGCAGGTCGTTCAACAGGCGATGTTTCGTAAGGATCATCATTTGCCCGAGTACGTGTATACTCAGAGGATTTAGATTGATCAATAAAATTGTATCCGCCTTTATACACGTTTTCAAACTCAGGATGATAATAGTCAATTCCAGTGTCTAGTACTGCTACTTTGACATTTTGACCTTCGTAGCCCATTGCCCATACATCTGGAACGCCAAGGAATGGATTACTATTACTCATCATAGGTTTAACGGTATCATTTTTAGAAGGCTCACTTAATGCATGAACCTCTGAATCCGGCTCAACACTAACGACTCCTTCCACTTTCAAAAGTTCTTTTAATTGTTTTGCTGTTAATGTTAGTGCCATACCATTAAATGTTTCACTATACGTAAATCCTTTTTTGTGCTTAATTCCTTTATTCCGTAACTGGTTTTCAAACTTATCTTGCTGAGATTTTATTTTCTTTTTAACATTTTCTCGATCGGAAGAAGTAAATGATTTTCCTTGCACTTTTTTGATTCCCTGTTCTAGTGCAACTGGATGCTCTGATAGTTGGACAATAACATCTACCTCTTTATCACCCTTTAGTTTTTCTAACTCTGGTGAAAGTGTTGCCTCTTGATTCAATATTGACTCTTGTTGGGCAATAAGAGACTTCATTTGGATAATGCTTTCATCGCTTATTTGCGTTTTTTTAGAACTTAACCCTTTTTCAGCAGAAGCAAAAATAGGTGTTAATAATGAAAAAACAAGTGTAAAAATTAGTAAACTACTAAAAATCTTACCATATCTTTTTCTCTTCAATACAATTCACCTCTCCTAGCTTTCTTCGTAATAAAACACATTTTCGATCTTAATAACGAACGATTGTTATCTATTTCTCCCTTCAATCAAATTTTAGACAAGATAAAATGTCCAACTTTATTTTATCAGAATAGTTCAAATATTCAACAATCAAATTCAGACATATTTTTTACTATTTGTTATTTTACTAGGAATATTAAGTGCAACTAGTTAAAAGTGGGTCAGTACTCTCTTACTTTTTCATTCTGCTTTTCTTTATCTTTCCATTCCTTCACGTTGTAGTCCTTCAAATGTCCATTTTAGGTTTAAAGTTTGTCCCTGTAATTGATTTTGGTTTTCACCATTATCAACAAATTGAAATTGTACGAAAAGCTTATCTTTATCCCCCTTCTTTAATCCGCTTATTTCCTCAAGATGCTCATGGAATACCTTGTTTTCTACGGCATCAGGTGTCATATTTTGTAAATCGTAAAGAGTTGTTTGATACACTACTTGATCTTCAGGTAACCATGTACCTAGAATGGCTTTATCTTGATTAAATAAAAAGTTCACACGAATATATTTTGCAAGTTCATCCGAGTTTGCTGGTGTACCGTCGTTATTTGTAACGGTAAATTCGGTTTTTAATAGTACTTTAGAAATATCTACAGTGCCATTATTTTTAAGATTGAAAGTTTTTGTGGTAAAATCTCCAGGTACCATATTTTTAAGATTTACAATGGTAGTTGGGTTTACACTAAGGTCTAAAGTACCTGTTGCAAATGTACTGGTAGCTTCCGCTTGCGCACTAAAAAAGGCAAATGTACCTCCACTTAATAATGCCAATCCGAGTACCCCTGTTGCTGCTGCTGCCCCTAACTTCTTTTTAATGCTCATTTTTTTCCTCCTCTTTCCCCCTAATATTTTTGGGATTAAATTATTTATGTGAACTCCTTGTAGGGAAATTCAACCAAATCCAATGAAGTTCAATATTAAGAACCTATTTTTTTGATAAAAACTATCAAACGAATCGTTCTTTTTAACGAACCTATTAAATTGAGTATAGGAGAAAACTACCATACTGAAAAACCCCAAAATCCAGCGAATTTTCTCAATTAAGAACGTTTTCAGTGCTTTTTATAGTATTTTCTCCCATTTTCTCAATATTTCATATTTTTCGAAGAGTTTTCCGCTCTTTATCAAATGCATATAACATAAATAAAAAAATAGGAGCCTAAGGCAAAGAAAACAAATAAGTCCACCCCTTTTTCCAATAAAGAAAAGGAATGGACTTAATTATTAATAATTAATTATTACCGAACATAAATTTTTTTGATCTAATATTTACACTAAGGACTAAACCAATAACAATCATATTAGTAATTAGCGCACTTCCCCCGTAACTAACAAATGGCAAAGCAAGTCCAGTAACTGGCATTAAGCCAATTGTCATTGAAATATTTTGAAAAACTTGAAAGGCAATTAATCCAATAGCTCCGGCACAAATATAAACACCAAACAAGCTTTGGGTGTTTAATGCAATGAAAATCATTCTATATATTAATATAAAATATAAACCTATTAATATAGCACTACCAATAAAACCAAATTCTTCTCCAATCACAGAGAAGATGAAATCGGTGTGCGCCTCTGGAATTTTTCCACTTTGAACTTGTATGCCCTGATTAAATCCTTCCCCTTTTAACTGTCCGGCTCCTATTCCCATGATAGCTTGTGTCAATTGATAACCATAGGTGGAAGCAAACTCTTCTGTATTCAGCCAACCATAAATTCTCTCTAATTGATGCGGTTTAATAATTTTTGAAAATATCTCGAAATAATGATTGTGGAGATACACTAAAAAAGCAATAAGAGCGGTAAAACCAGAGATTAATAAGAGTATCATTTTATAAGAAATACCCGAAACGATAATTAAGGTTAGTGTTACAGCTGCAATCACCAGAGCTGATCCTAAATCAGGTTGGACTAGAATTAAATAGAATGGAATGATAGAAGCAAACACGATCTTTAAAGTAATTGGGATACTAGCTCGGAAAGAGAGACTCTTTTTGCCTAATTTATTTAATAAAACCGCTAAAAAAATGATTAAAAAAACTTTTACGAATTCCGAAGGCTGTAATTCAAAAAATTTAAAACTAATCCATCGCTGGGATCCATTTTTGTACGTTCCAAAAAAATGGACAAGTACCAACAAAGCAACTCCTACGGCATATAGTGGGTAAGCCCACTTTTCAAGCAACTCAAAATCAAAGTATGCCACAGCTGACATAATAGCAATCCCGACGATATACCAAATCACTTGTCTTTTCACAAAATAATAGGGATCCTGTACTTGGTACTGACCTGAGCCACTGTAAACTGCAATCAGGCTGAAAATAAATAAGCAGAATAAAATAAATAACAGTGTATAATCAATTTGTAATTCTCTTCGCTGCAATTCCTTCATCCTCTTTCACCATATTTTTTTTCACGTGGCTAATAAAGGCGCTTATGCATCTGTTCTTGTAAGTAAATTTAGAACAAGTTTTACAGCGATTGCATCGTCTAAATAGCCGACTGGAAATATATAATCAGGGATAACATCTACTGGTAAAATGAAATAAATTAATGCGCTTCCAATTAGAGCAAGTTCAACAGCTGTACCTTTATTTAGACGGAATTTCTCATACATTTCTTTCAAATTGCTAATAAATGGACCGATACTCCCCACTTTTTGAAGCTTTTCCTCAAATTTATTTAGAATGGTTTCTTTTCCCTCTTCTGTTTGTGTATATTGTTTATACTTCGCTAATTCTTGTTCAACACTTACGATAGAAAACGTTTTATCATATAGATTAGAGGATTCAAGAAAATTTTGAATGCTGTCGATAGACGTATGGATATCTGATTGATCCATCTCTTGATTCTGTTCAATAGGATATCCTGCTGCTATAAATAAATCTGACATAGGAACTTTAAGGCATTCAGCAAATTTTTGTAAATGTTCTGGATTTGCTTTTCGTTTTCCGTTTATAATCCTTGAAATTGTAGCTGTATCGATATCAGTAAGCTGACTAAGTTTCCGCATTGACAATGAACGATTTTTTAATAATTCTTTTAACATCAAGCCTAGATTATTGTTTTTACTTTCTTC
This sequence comes from Heyndrickxia sp. NPDC080065, assembly GCF_050281185.1. Classification (NCBI taxonomy): domain Bacteria; kingdom Bacillati; phylum Bacillota; class Bacilli; order Caryophanales; family Bacillaceae; genus Heyndrickxia; species Heyndrickxia sp. NPDC080065. The sequence goes on from NZ_JBNNWS010000016.1 coordinate 43,713, forward strand.
TGACATATTTATGATTCCTTTCATCGTTAATTTAAGTGACAAAATGAAAATACTACTAATAATTTATTAATAAAAATTGCTATATATCGACGTAATTATTAAAATGTAAATGTTCCTTTGAACTATACAATTTCGTTGACGATTTGTCAACATAATTAAGGTAACGTTCGAGGATTTAAAGTTAATAGATTAATAAAATAATTGTTGACATTACAAGGTTTTCTACGTATAAATGTAAGAGTCGGTGATCAAATAAACATCCTCTTCGTCGAGGGTGTTTTTTACTAATAGGCTTTGTAAAATCTGTACGAAATGGCAACAATAATTGCGAGTACATCTTCTTCCAAAAAGGAGTGTCTAAGTTGGTAAACAGCATGGCAGAAGACCAAATCATTCTTCAAATCATAAAATATATAAAAGAGGGAAAAAGGAGGGAGTTTCAAGTTGTCTTGGAAGAACTCCAGCCTTATGATATAGCACGAATATTCGAAAGTCTTCCAGAAAAGCATTACACTCGCTTCTTATTATTTCTTTACCCCGAACAAATTGCGGAACTTATTGAGGAACTTGATAAGGAACACCAATTAAAAGTTCTTGCAAAATTAGGTGTTGAAAAATCAGGTCAAGTAATGGATCTAATGGATAATGACGATTTAGCATCATTATTTGAGAATTTATCTCCTGATAAAATCGATGAACTTCTTTCGGGAATGAAACAAGAAGAATCGAAAATTGTTCAAAATATCATGAACTATCCACCGGAAACAGCGGGAAGATTAATGACCAATCGTTTTGTGTGGATTCCTCAACACTACACTGTTCGTGAAACAGTCGATAAGCTTAAAATATTTGCAGAATTCTCAGAGACTATAAATTATTTATATGTAATTGACCATGACAAAAAATTAGTAGGTGTTGTATCCTACCGAGATTTAATTTTAGCAGATGAATATGAAAAAATTCATGATATTATGTTTAGCCGCGTAATTTCTGTCTCAACAGATGCTGACCAAGAAGAAGTGGCTCGAGTGATTGAAAGATACGATTTTTTAGCTATTCCCGTAGTAGAGAATAACCATGAGTTAGTGGGAATTGTAACTGTCGACGATATCATTGACGTCGTTATTCAAGAAGCAAATGAGGATATTGAAAAACTTTCTGCATCTGGTAAAGCAATCGATTTTGATACGAAGGCATATGTGGCCGCATATCGAAGGCTCCCATGGCTTATTTTACTTTTATTTATTGGTCTTGTATCAGGTACCATTATTAGTGGTTTCGAAAATACATTATCTAAGGTAGTGGCTTTAGCTTTCTTTATGCCTATGATCGCAGGGATGACTGGAAATACAGGTACTCAATCCTTAGCTGTTGTAGTAAGGGGTCTTGCTACTCGCGACATTGATAAGAAGGTAGTTTTTAAACTGATTTCTCGAGAGCTCTCAGTAGGAATAATAATCGGTATTACTTGTGGAATTTTAATTTCAATTATTGCTTATGTTTGGCAAGGGAATCCTGTTCTAGGATTGGTCGTCGGTAGTTCATTGGTGATGACACTAATTATTGGTACTCTTGCTGGAACGATCATTCCTCTCATCCTTTATCGGTTTAAAATTGACCCAGCAGTGGCTTCTGGTCCCTTAATAACCACATTGAATGATATTTTGTCATTATTAATATACTTTGGAATTGCTACAGCGTTTATTTCTAAATTAATGTAGTAAGAAAAGCGCAAGCGTCTTGGTCATCGGCGTACGGATTTCGTAGTCTTCGACTGAGATAAAGGAGACACGGCGAGGGACGAGTCGATGCCCGCTTATCGTAGGGAGAAGACGGAGAAATCCGCTAGCCGATAGGCGCTGGAGCTAGACATAGCAGACACTTTTCATGTCTAATATCCCTAGTAAATTTTATACTTTCTTACCTTTTAAAGAATATAAAAAAAAGGCTAATCAAAAGATCAGCCTTTTTTGCATTTATTTTTCAGATACAACAGTAAAACGTTCATTGATATGTTTTGGATTTTCAATTTCGTCTAAAACGGCAATAGCATAATCCGCATAGCTTACATAGCTTTCACCTTTAGAATTAACTAGTAAATGATCTTTTCCAGCTTCGTATTTTCCAGTTCTTGGTCCTTCCGGATCAAAGAATGCTGAAGGGCTTAGGAAAGTCCAAGTAATTGAAGAGTTTTGTAAATCCTCTAGATTTTTGCCTTGATTTTGAGCAGTAGCTAAAAACATGCTAGGGAAATCAGGTGTTTCGAACACACGAATAGTTTTCTCTTCATCAACAAATAGACTGCCAGCTCCACCTACGACAAATAATTTTGTTTTTGGAGCATTTTGTAGAAGTTCGATTAATTTTCTTCCCGCCTCAACATGAAGATGTTCCTGCCCTGCAGGAGCTGCAAATGCATTAACAATTACATCAAATGCTTGAACATCCTCTGCAGTTAAAGAGAATATATCCTTTTCCAATATAGCAACATTCTTGTCAGTCACTTTAGCAGCATTTCTTACAATTGCTGTTACTTCGTGTCCACGGTCAACTGCTTCTTTCAAAATAAAGCTGCCTGCTTTTCCACTTGCACCAATGATACCTATTTTCATAATATTATCCTCCTAAGATAAATGTTGTAACAAAATCAGTTACATGTTAGTGGTAAAAAAGATCCTCTCTATTGAAAGAGATGATCCAAAACGTCTTGTAATGTCTGACTTGCCAACTTACTTTCCATTTCTGTCTGGATTGAGTGAAAAACATCATCCAAGGTTGATTGAATTCTTTTACCGACTGGACATTCCGGATTCGGTTTATCATGTAAGGCAAACAGTTCTTCTTTTGGTTGAACAGCTTTATAAACCTCTAATAAAGTGATATTAGAAGGGAGCTTAGTTAAAATTGAACCTGGAATTCCAACTTGTGATTCTAAAAGTCCAGCCTTTTTTAGCATGCCACTAATTCTTCTTATTACTACAGGATTAGTGTTTACACTTGCTGCTATCCAATCTGAAGTAAGTTTTTCGCGCTCTTTCGTAGAAGCAACTAAAGAAAGTATATGAATGGCGACAGCAAAACGAGTATTTATCATAACGTCCACCACCTTGTAACTATTTTAGTTACAAAAAGTGAAATTGTCAATAGACTTAATTTGTTTCCACAATGTTTTTTCCTCTTTATTTAAAATCTTTAATTTTTCTTAAAACTTTTTTGCTATAATACTAATTGTTATTATAGTAAGAAAGGAATTATCAAACATGGATGAAAACGTCATAAGAATTTTAGAGATTATTGAAAAAAACGGTAGAATTCCTTTAGATACACTAGCAAAGATGGTAAATATGACAGAGGAAAAAGTAGCTGAAATCATTAAAGACCTAGAAAATCGCAAAATTATTGCCAGCTATATTTCTGTGATTAATTGGTCAAAAATAAACGATCAAGAAATGATTACAGCTTTAATAGATGTAAAGGTAACCCCGAAACGTGGAGTTGGATTTGATGCAGTTGCTGAACGTATTTATCGGTATCCGCAAGTAAAATCAGTATATTTAATGAGCGGTGCATATGATTTATCTGTAGTGGTGGAAGGAAAATCTATGCTTGAAGTTGCAAGTTTTGTATCAGATAAATTAGCAACGATCGATTCTGTAATCTCGACTGCTACCCATTTTATTTTAAAAAAATACAAGCACGATGGGGTTATTTTTGGTGAAGGAGAAAAAGATAGAAGGATTATGATACAACCATGAAAATAAATCAGATAGAACATTTTAACCCTGCAAGCTTTTTATCAGAAACCGCAAAATCGATTAAGCCATCAGGCATTCGACGTTTTTTTGATTTAGCCACTCAAATGGAAAACGTCATTTCTTTAGGTGTTGGAGAACCTGATTTTGTCACACCTTGGAATTTCAGAGAAGCAAGTATTTTGTCATTGGAAGAAGGCTATACTGCATATTCTCCGAATGCTGGTCTATTAGAGCTTCGGAAAGAAATATCAAATTATGTACAAAAACAATTTCATATACATTATTCACCTGAAAATGAAATTATCGTGACCGTTGGCGCATCTGAAGCACTTGATATTGCACTCCGAGCGGTAATTAATCCAGGAGATGAGATTATTGTTGTAGAGCCTTGTTTCGTATCTTATGTACCTATTGTCGAACTTGCTGGCGGAAAAGCTGTAACTGTACAAGCATTACCAGAACATGATTTCAAAATTCAAGCCGAGCAAATTGAATCATTGATTACTGATAAAACAAAAGGCATAATCATTTGTTCACCAAATAATCCAACTGGTACAGTATTAAATAAAAAAGAATTAGAGGATATTGCAAATGTTGTAATTCAGCATAATTTGCTCGTTTTCTCAGATGAGATTTATGCGCAACTTTCTTATGATGAACCTTATACTAGCTTCGCAGCCATACCTGGTATGCGGGAACGAACCATCTTAATGAATGGTTTTTCTAAAGCCTTTGCCATGACGGGGTGGAGATTAGGATTTGTATGCGGTCCCGTCGAAATTCTACAAGCAATGTTAAAAATTCATCAATATGCGATTATGTGTGCCCCAACTATGTCTCAGTTTGCAGCAATAGAGGCCCTTAAACACGGAAATGATGAAGTAAAAAAAATGGTGAGAAGCTATCATAGTAGAAGAAACTATATTGTAGAAGAGCTCAATGAAATGGGATTACCTTGCCATATACCAGGTGGAGCATTCTATGTCTTTCCTAATATTACATCTACAGGGTTAACGAGTAATGATTTTGCTGAAAAATTATTATTTGAAGAACAGGTGGCTGTCGTTCCTGGATCCGTATTTGGGGAAAGTGGTGAAGGTCATGTTAGATGCAGCTATGCAACTAGCATTGATTTATTACAAGAAGCTCTGACAAGAATAAAGCGATTTGTGGAAAAGTATCAAAAATAAGTTGCTAAATCATTGATTTAATAGGGGGCATTTTTGCCCCCCTTATTTGACATGATATAGATAAATCTTCCAATATGATGTATTTGATTCAAATACTTTTTGTAATGATAATTTATTTTCCTCTGCATTTAAAATTGGCACAGCAGAAATAATATACTCCCCGCCCATTTGTTTTAATTGTTTTATATTTAATTGTAAATTTGTAATCTTCATACTCGAGTTTTTGGAAAACATATAATGTTTACCAAGCTCATCAACAAAGACATAAACTCTGCCACCCCAGTGATCATAATAGTCAGCTAAATATTTACTTTTTGAGAGCTCTGGAGCAATAATTTTCCGAAACTCCTCCTTGTAAGAAAGTGGATAGAGATTACTATAACTATCTAAAGTATAAAAACCATTATATTGTGCAATATCAGGATGCATCCCAATACTAACTACTCGATATTTTTCAACAGGCTTCCCAATAAATTTTTTAATCTCATTAAATTGCTCCTCCGCAAAATACTGTCGATAAGAAGGCTGATTTTTATATGCTATTTGTTCATTGTAGGGAATTAACACATATATCTGAGCGATGATACAAATAATCGCAACTGATTTCCCCCACTTTCCAAGCTGCCAAATATATCGAAGTGAAAGAGCAAATAGAGCATAGATTACAAGCGGCCTTAAATAATGATAACGAGCAAAATTAAAACTAGTTAGTAAGCCTACTCGATCCTTCAATGGCTGCCATCCTTCATAAAACCAAAATGCATACCAAATGGATAGGAGAAGATTTAATATATGCAACCCAATAAACAGCTTTTCTTTTTTCCATTGCTTTTTTGCCAGGATAATCACTAAGGTTACGATCGTAAGTGGAAGAATAATTAGTTCTGAAACTGTACGATCTTGATTATGACTAAATACATAATTTTTTAAGATTAACGTAAAAGTTTCAATCAAACTATTTTTTGATTCATAAAAAGCATCTCTATTTGTCGGCTCATGCGGTAGGAGCATAGAAGCAACCAACCTATAGTCAATCAATAAATAAATAACGGTCATATACGCTATAGAAAAGAAAAATTTTAAGTTCCATTTTTTTGTTCGGATAATATCTACTAACCAAAAAATCCCCATCCCGGACAAGAAAAAGAAAAAACCAAGAACAAAGCTCGATAGAAATGGAAGAATCGTTAGGATCACATAATTAACCCAGGACTTCTCGCCATTACGTATATTTAAAAACGCCCAGAGTGCTAAAGGCATACCTAAAATGCTCAACATTCCTGATGGCCAATAAGGGGTTAATGCAAAAGTTAATGCTGCTCCAACTTGTATAAGTCCTAAAGGTCTTTCTTTAATGACATACTTTTTTAAAAGGAGATACATACCGATAAAAGCAAGTACCCTAGTGATAAGCTGGCTCACTCCATATGCAATCATTGGAGTAAGCAAGCTAAATAAAATGATCATCCCATTAAATTGAGAATAAAAAGCATCTCTTGTCATTTCTCCATTAAATATTTGTTGAAAGGGTGCATCAATTGGAGCAAAAAGCTGGCCACTTTCCTTAAGAACCTTATACCAGCCTAAATTAGAATCCAAATTATCATGTACACGTACATGAGCATCTTGTCCGAGGATAAAATATGGGGCTACCCATATTAAAATAATAAGAATAGCAATTAACATATATAGTCTTTCTTTATTTTGTAAACCTCTACCAATACCCATTAAAAATTAACTCCCTGTTCTTTGTAACGGATTTCTATTAAAAACTACAAATCGTTGCCCAAAATAATTAGTGATTGTGTATAACCCACTGCCTAACAAAACAGCAGCCTCATGATCATATGAGTCAGGTAAAAAATCCCACTGTTCAAACATCCATTTTGATAAGCTTAATCCTAATTTATAGGAAATAAAATAACAAAATAAAATAACAAGTATGAACCGAATCATACTCTTTACTAACGGAGCATCACTTTGAAAGGTTATACTTTTATTAAGAAAGTAACTGACAATCGCACCAATGGCATTTCCGATAAATGTCGATATCCAATAATTTAGGTTGAACAATTTTAAACAAATAAAAATGACTGACAACCCAATACATGTATTAATCACCCCAACAACCAAAAATTTGATGAATGAATGCTTCAGTATCATTTATGAATCCTTGATTCTAAATGGGAAGTTTCTACATGTTTAAATACTTTTTCTTCAACAATAAACCTTGGACGATTCTTTACTTCTTCATAAATTTTGCCTACATACTCACCAATAAAACCGATGCTCATCATCAGCAGCCCTCCGATAAACCATATAGAAATCATAAGCGATGCCCATCCCGATTCGGTATGACCCATAAATTTTTGAATTAAGACGTAAATACCCGCAATTAAACTAATAAATGAAGCGAAAAATCCTAACAAAGTAATGAAACGGATTGGTTTGACACTAAAGGATGTTATACCGTCGAGAGCAAACGCAATCATTTTCGCTAAAGGATATTTTGATTCTCCCGCTTCTCTTTCTTTCCGATCATAATAAACATTTGTAGATTTAAACCCTACTAAGGGAACAATCCCTCTTAAGAAAAGATTTGTCTCTTTAAAACGAAGCATTTGCTCTAAGGCCCTTCTACTCATCAGCCGATAATCTGCATGATTATAAACTAAAGGCAATCCAAGTTTTTTCATAAAGCTATAGAAACCTTGAGCTGTCGTTCTTTTAAAAAATGTATCAGAATCTCTTTTTTTCCTAACACCATATACAACATCATAACCTTGTAGATATTTAAGAATAAATTCCTTAATTACATGTATATCATCCTGGAGGTCAGCATCAATAGAAATAATACAATCTGAATATTTTACCGCTTCCCCTAAACCAGCAAGTAGTGCTTTTTGGTGGCCAAAATTACGTGATAGCTTAAGACCATTAACTGATTGATCATTTTGATAAGCTTGGACAATATGATCCCAAGTGGAATCTTTACTGCCATCATCTACAAATAATAACTTACTTTCTATTCCTATGTATTTTTCGTTAATTAGGCGATTAATAACATCTTTCAACTGATTACAAGTTGTTTCAAAAACTTCCTCTTCGTTATAACAAGGTACAACAATAGTTAAGATGGGCTGTTCCATTAAAACACCTCGTTTTTTTATACATTTCTTCCAAATTATACTACTTAATAAATAAATGCAAAAGTTTTTTTAAAATTCTTAAGATAATCTTAATAAATAGGTGAAAATCTCCTATAATTATTCCCACGAAAAAAGACTTAAATAAAAAAAATGGACAATCCTTAAAAAGAAAGTCCATTCTTGATACTTCTGTAAATTAAATTTTATATACTCTTGCTTCGTAAGGCTTTAAGTTACAATGACTAATTTCTCCATGTTCCTCAACATCATAGTTTTGGAGGATTAATTGATCAAATTTCAATGATATTTCATTGAATGAGTAGGATGCAGCTTGATCGGACAAATTCGTAAGTATAAGCACTTTTTCCTTTTCTAATGTCCGTGTGTAAGCAAAAATTTGTGGATGATCTTCCAAAAGTAAATCATATACGCCATAGGTGAAAACTTTATTACTTTTCTTCAAGGCAATCATTTTTTTATAAAAATGATAAATTGAATTAGGATCATCCTTTTGTCTTTCAACATTAATCTCTTTATAATTCGGATTTACTCCAATCCATGAAGTTCCTATTGTAAATCCGGCATGTGATTCATTAGACCATTGCATAGGAGTTCTTGAATTATCACGGCTTGAATCCCAAATGATTTGCATAATTTGCTCGTGAGGTATTCCTTCATTGATTTTAATCTGATACAAATTTTTCGTTGCGACATCATCATACTCATCAATGGTATTGAATTTCACATTTGTCATTCCTATTTCTTGACCTTGGTAAATGAATGGAGTTCCTTGCATGAGGAAATACATCGCTCCCAGTGCAGTAGCACTTTCTCGCCAATAGTCTTTGTCATTTCCCCATGTTGAAACAACACGTGCTTTATCATGATTTTCGATAAACAAGGCGTTCCAACCTTTATTTTCTAAACCTTTTTGCCATCTACTTAATACCTTTTTCAATTCGACGATATCAATATTTTTTTTATTTTCTGCATCCCACAAGCTTAGATGCTCAAATTGGAATACCATATTAAATTTCCCTTTATCTTCACCGACCCAAATTTCCGCCTCATCAATGCTCACGCCGTTCGCTTCACCGACTGTCATAATATCGTACTTGGAGAAGGTTTCTTGCTTTAATTCTTCTAGAAACGGTTGAATGCCTTCAACATTCATATGTTTATCAAAGGAAGAAACATATGTTAGACCTAATGGGTTTGGCATATCATGAAGACCGTCTTCTTTTTTAATATGACTGATTGCATCCACGCGAAAGCCATCAATCCCTTTATCCATCCACCAGTTCATCATTTTATATAGAGCAGTTCTAACTTCTTTATTTTCCCAGTTTAAATCTGGTTGTTTTCTTGAAAAAATGTGAAGGAAAAATTGATTAGTCATTTCATCATATTCCCAAGCTGATCCTCCAAAAATACTTTCCCAATTATTAGGTTCTTTCCCGTCTTTTCCATCGCGCCAAATATACCAGTCTCTTTTTGGACTATCTACAGAAGATCTAGATTCAATAAACCATGGATGTTCATCACTCGTATGATTTATGACTAGATCAATGATCAACTTCATTCCTTTTCGATGAACTTCCTCCAGCAGCAAATCAAAATCCTTCATTGTACCAAATTCGTCCATAATATCTTGATAGTCACTAATATCGTAGCCGTTATCATCATTAGGTGATTTATACATCGGACAAATCCAAATGACATCAATTCCTAATTCCTTCAAATAATCAAGCTTAGAAATAATCCCTTTTAAATCTCCAATTCCATCACCATTTGAATCCATAAAACTTCTAGGGTATATCTGATAAGCCACTGCTTCTTTCCACCATGCTTGCTTCATAAATTTTCCTCACTTTTCTCTTTTATCATAGGATGTTATCTGAAGCATTCTTATATAAAGGCTTCTTTCATATATTGTTGCTTTTCGGAAGTATGCAAATTCTATTTCAATTTTGGAGACGTGCTCTTTTCCCTAAATATTAAGTCTCCATTTCAAATTAGACGACAAATTCGAATCGTAAAAATCCAAGTAGATATTTACTTCGTAAAATCTTTACCGATTTTTACTTATTGATTTAAGCAACAAAGTTTTGAAAAGAGCCTATACTGATAATTTATAAACTCTTGCTTCAAAAGGTAACAGTTCGATGTTCTCTATCGATGCATCATCATTGACTTCATAATTACTAATCAATAATGCTTTTTTCTTAAAATGAATTGTTTTTGGAAGTTCAAATGTTGGTTTCTCTTTTGAGAAGTTTAAAATTACTAAGAGCTTTTCATCACCTAATGTACGAGTATACGCATAGATTTCATTATGATCAGGCAATATTAAATCATAGGAACCGTATACAATGATTTCGTGTTTTTTTCGAAGATCTATTAATCTTTTATAATAATTGAAAATGGAATGTTCATCTTCTAGCTGCTGCATGGCATTGATATGTTTATAATTCGGATTCACTTGTATCCATGGGGTTCCAGTAGTAAATCCTCCATTTATACGATCACTCCATTGCATCGGCGTTCTCGCATTATCTCTCCCTTTCACGTAAATCGATTCCATGATTTGCGAATATTTACTTTCGTTTTCGCTTATTTTTTCTCTATACATATTTAGTGTTTCAATATCTTTATAATCATCGATTGATTGGAATTGAACATTGGTCATTCCTAGCTCTTCTCCCTGATATATATAAGGAGTTCCTTTTTGGAAATGAAGAAAAGTAGCAAGCATTTTTGCTGATTCCTTCCAATATTCCTGATCATTACCAAACCTTGAAACCATTCTTGGTTGATCATGATTATTTAAGTAAAGACTGTTCCAGCCAACCCCTTCAAGCCCTTTTTGCCATTTTGTAAAAGTAGCTTTTAAATCTTTTAATTGAAGTGGTTTTAAATCCCATTTTCCATTAGGACCAGAATCAAGGTCAACATGTTCAAATTGAAATACCATATTTAATTCATTTCGATCTTCGCCTGTATATTGTTTAGCCAAATCAATATCTACTCCAGGCATTTCACCAACTGTCATAATTTCATATTTTGAGAGAACTTCCTGATTCATTTCCTGTAAAAATTCATGAATTCTTGGCCCATTCATAAAAAACGTAGAACCAGAAATATATTTTCTCCCCTGAATTGGATCTCCATCCGGTAAGCTAGGAACTTTAGAAATAAAATTGATGACATCCATTCGTAATCCATCAATGCCTTTATCTAACCAGAACCTCATCATATCGTATACTTCATTTCGAACTTTTGGATTTTCCCAATTTAAATCAGGCTGTTTTTTACTAAAAAGATGTAAAAAATATTCATTTGTGTTCTCATCATATTCCCAAGCAGATCCACTGAATACAGATTCCCAATTATTTGGCTCTTCTCCGTTTTTACCCGGTCTCCAATAATAATAGTCCCGATAAGGACTATCTTTAGATTTTTTTGACTGCTTAAACCATTCATGCTCATCTGAAGTATGATTAACAACCAAATCCATCATTAACTTCATACCTCTACTATGCAATTCGCGGAGCAGTTCATCAAAATCATCCATTGTGCCAAAATCGTCCATAATTACCCGGTAATCACTTATATCATACCCATTATCATCATTAGGGGATTGATAAACAGGAGATAACCAAATAACATCAATACCCAGCTCTTTTAAGTAATCAAGTTTATTGGTTATTCCCTTTAGATCCCCAATTCCGTCACCATTTGAATCATTAAAGCTTCTAGGATATATTTGATAAACTACGCTTTCCTTCCACCAAACTCGACTTTCCATTGTCTCATTCCACATCCATTTCCTTGTAATGAAATTGTCTTATCTTTACTGTTCAATAGAAGTACATGATTTTCGTTCAATCATTTTAGCAGGGATTGTTATTCGTTTCGGTAAAGTTTCAGGATTTTTTACTTTTTCAATTAAACAATTAGCTGCTTCAATCCCTAGCTGAAAAATATCAATGTCTACTGATGTTAATGGAGGTCTTAAATGCTTTGCAAGCATAATATTGTTAAAGCTTACAATTGATAAATCTTCTGGAACCTGAATATTTAATTCCTCAACATAACTCATTAACTCGATAGCAACAAAGTCATCTGTTACAACAAGTGCAGTTGGCGGCTTACTAGAAGAAAGGAGTTTTTTTATAACGTCCTTCCCGTCTTTTAAGCTATCCTCATAAACAATATTTTTTTCATCATATGGAAGACCAGCCTCAAGTAATGCTTGTCTGTATCCCTCTAAACGATCCAATGTAAAGACAACCTCTAAATTAACTCCAACAAATGAAATATTTTGATGTCCTAAGTTAATGAGATAGTCTGTTATTTGTTTCGTCGTATAAATATTATCATTATCGACATATGTGATTCGCTCAGCATTCAAATATGGACGACCAATAACAGTGAAAGGAAACTCCTCATCAAGTAAATATTTCATGATTTTATCATCTGTTTTTGAATAGAGAAGAATGATTCCATCTACACGTCTTCCCTGAACCATTTGGACAACTTCCTCGAATATTTCGTCTTGAGTTGCACCTGTTGATAAATAAATTCCGTACTTGTGGTCATGTGCAATTAAACTTATTCCCCTAAGAACCTCGGGGAAAAACGGGTTTTCAAATACTTGAGTCGCCGAATTAGGCATGATAATTCCAATCGTATTCGTGCTTTTCACCACTAAGCTTCTCGCTTGGAAGTTTGGATGATAGCCTAGTTCCTCCATGGCTTCCCGTACACGTTTCTTTGTCTCTTCACTTATTCGCGGGTTGTCGGCAATGACTCTTGAAACAGTTGAAGGTGACACTTGAGCTGCCCGTGCTACATCTTTTATTGTAACTGCCATTTTTTAAAATCCCCCGTCAGTCAAATGTAAGCTAATTGTATTTAAAACTATTCTTTTATGGAATATAATGCTTATTTTACCGATCCTTCCGAAATTCCTTTAATGATTTGTTTTTGTAGGAAGAAATAAACAATAATGACCGGTATGATAGCAATCGTTAATCCCGCTAATGCTAAATGCCATTGTTTTGTATATTCACCGAAGAAGAAGAACATTTTTAACGGAATCGTTTCCATTCCTTCCTTATTAATAACAAGTGAAGGTAATAAATAATCGTTCCAAATCCAAATAATATTTAGAATAGCAACAGTTACAGTAATTGGTTTTAACATTGGGAAAATAATGTACCAAAATACTTGAAAACGATTCGCTCCATCAATAGTCGCAGCCTCATCAAGAGATTTTGAGATTCCAGACAAAGTTCCGTGATATAAAAAGATGGAAAGACTCGATCCAAAACCTAAATACATTAAAATAATTCCAAATCTATTAAGTAATTCCATTTTCCCAAAAATCGAAACGAGTGGAATCATCACTGATTGAAATGGAATTAGCATCGCTGCCACAAATAAAAAGAAAATAAGCGAACTTATTTTGCCTTTTCTTCTTGATAGTGCATAAGCAGCCATCGATGAAAAGGTAATAATAACAACAACCGCTACAACGGTTATGAGGATAGAATTAAATAATGTTTTAAAAAAATCTAGCTGAGCAAAAGCTTCAACGTAATTATCTAGCGTAAACTTTTCTGGAAGCTTCAATGTATTTGTAAAAATCTCTCGCTTAGTTTTCAAAGAATTTACTATCATCAAATAAAACGGTGAAATCCAGATTAGAGCTAGAATAATTCCAATCGTTCCAACTATATATGTTTGTTTCTTTTTTCTCCCCACTACATCTCAACCTCCCGCTTTTTATTGATGTAAACCTGTGTTAGTGAAATAACTGCAACAATGATAAAGAATATAACTGCCTTAGACTGTGCATAAGCCATCGCATTTTGTGAGAATGCTGTTTTAAAAATCTCCATAGCAACCATTTGTGTTGAATTAAATGGTCCTCCACCTGTTAACGAAAGGTTCTGGTCATATAATTTAAATGAATTAGATAAAGTTAAAAACAAACTAACTGTAAAAGCTGGTGCAACAAGTGGAAATGTTACATGATAAAAACGTTGAAAACTATTCGCACCATCTATCTCTGCCGCTTCTAGTAATTCCTGAGGGACGCTTTCAAGGTATGAAATATAGATCACCATAATATATCCTGACATTTGCCAGCTCATTAAGATTGCCAGTGCCCAAAATCCTGTTTCAGGAGTAGCAAGCCATCCCTTTAATGCTTCAATTCCTAGTAAATCACCAATTCCACCAAAAACCTTAATAAAGATAAATTGCCAAATGAACCCTAGTATAAGTCCACCGATTAAATTTGGCATAAAGAATATCGTTCTCAATATTTTACTTGATTTCATTTTTTGGGTAACGATAAGGGCTAAGGATAAGCCAAAAAAGTTAATAAGAAACACCGAAATAATAGAAAATTTCGCGGTAAACCATAAGGAAGCCAAAAATTCCTTATCTTTAAATAGATTGATATAATTTTCAAAACCTAAAAATTTCGTTGTTTGGATCCCATTCCAGTTTGTAAAGGAATAATAAACCCCAAAAATCAACGGTAAAATGACCACTATCGCAAGTGCAATAAGAGTTGGCGCCAAAAATAGCCAATACCATAAATTTCGTTTTTTCATGATATTTCCTCCAAATTAGAAAACAAAGCAACTAATCTTAGCTGCCTTGTTCTCTATTTTCCTATTTGATGTACATTATTTATTTCTTCCTGCTTCCCAAGCTGTTTTTGAATCCTTAATTAATTCATCCCAGCTCATTTTTCCGCTTAAATATTTTTGGATATTTACACCTAATTTATCTTGTCCCCAGCCAGTAGGGTAACCCATAAATACCCATCCAATTGTTTTGCCATCTTGTGCATATTGATAAACAGCTTTTGCAAGCGGATCAGAAATTTTACTTGCATCAAAACCATCATAGGCAGGAATAAATTTAAAATCGTTAATGACAGCTTCTTTTCCTGTATCAGATGTATATAACCAATCTAAAAATTTCTTCGCCTCAGCTACTTCTTTTGAATCTTTATTTTTGTTTACTGCCCAATACATTGGTACTCCAACAGGAATAGAATCTTCCTTAAATCCTACAACAGGAATCGGTAGAATACCTACTCCATTGTCTGCTAAATCTTGGTCAATTCCAGCAATCGAACCATAAACCCAGTTACCTTGTTGAATAATTGCGACTTTACCAGTAGAGAATAACTCTTCTACCTGTTGAGAATAGTCAAGACTTACTGTTGGTTGTGCAGAATATTTGTTTTGTAAATCAAGTACCTTTTTAAAAGAATCACCATATTTGAAGTCAACCTTTTTCGCATTATAGGCATCCAAAACATTGCCATTAAATTCTGGTGATATGAAAGTATTTGATAAATGTAAACCAGTTACCCATGTTTCTTTGGCAGGTAAAGCAAATACTGATTCAAGACCTAAATCCTTTTTCTTACTATCTAAAGTTTTCACTGCATCTTCTAAAGCAGCATAAGAAGTAATCTTCTTAGGATCAATACCTGCTTTTTCAAAAATTTTCGTATTATAAATTAGACCATATCCCTCTTGATTATATGGAAGTCCTAAAACTTGATTATCTTTTTTAACCCCTTCAAGAGTTCCGTTTAATGCTAGTGAAGCAGCCTTTGTATCAGATAAATCAGCTAATTTCCCTTCCCAATCTTGAACATCCTGCGGTCCGCCTACATTGTAAATAGTTGGTTCATTACCAGATGCAAATTTTGATTTTAGTGCAGCGCCATAATCTTCTCCGCCGCCTACAGTAGTAATGTTAATCTTTACGCCTTTATGCTCATCTTCGTATTTTTTTGCAATCGCTTTAAATTGATCTTTAAATTCTACTTTAAATTGGAAAATATCAACGACTACATCGTCTTTTGAAGATCCGTTTCCACCTTTTGAACTATCCTTTGATGAACAACCTACTAATCCAACACTTACTAAAAGTAGAAATGCAAAAATTGCTGGAAAGAGTTTTTTCGCTCTCACGCATATTACCCCCATTAATTGTTTTAACTACTATTCATGTAATCGCTGCCTACTTAGGAAATCGTTTGCACAAACTTCGACAATTCATGAGATTCTTTTTATCATATTAATAATTATATACTTTAATAGATTAAACGCTTTCATAACATGATAAAAAAATATCTAATCTTGTCTATTTATATTTGTGCATCAAAAGTAGTGCAAACGGTTGCATTAACTTATGTCATTATATTAGCACACGCTTTTTTGATTTACAATAATATTTTTTAGAGTTATGTAAAATTTTTATCTTTTCAATTGATGCAGATGCGGTTACAACTGAAAATAATCGCTCAAATATTCTAATAGTAAATAAAAAAACTTCCATAAAAATTAATTCTTTTGTATGGAAGTTTCTTATATCGTATTTGCAGCATTTAATGCTTTTATTTTTTATCTTCATTAAAACTTGATTTGCTTTATCTGTATTTAATATAACAAGTTTAGTAGCAATCGATTCATAAAGATCTGGCCTTACTTTAAAAATTAAAATTAAATAATCCACTGAAAAAATAATTAGTAAAAATGAGAGAATAGTACTATTATCCAATTTTTTCTTAATAAATTTCCTTTTCTAGTCATAAAGTTCCATTTAAAAAGCCCATTTGCTTAAACTATTTCCAAAACAACAGCATCCTTTGTACTATTTTCTTAAAATATAAAAAGGAAAAATCAATGAATCGATTACCCTTATATGAATTAAAAATAGGTCTTTAGATATACAAAATAGTTAAAATAATGAGCACATAAAAAAAGAAGATGTTGTTATCACGACTAACTACATGGATCTTTATTATGGTGATAGAGTAAATAAATGGGAAAGGATGGTTACCATACTGGAGACTTATTTCTTATACAGCAGAGATGATTTAAAAGAAGAGTTTGATGTTAAATCTTAAATGATAGTTATCAGCCTTAAAATTTTTAAAGGCTGCTTTTTTGGTCAATCATTCATTTTATTCACATGAAAAAGGACATCACTACCCATACTAAATTTGGGAGGTATGTCATATATGAAAGTTCTCTGGTTATCAGCTCTTTTAATGATTGGAAACCAAAGCGATCTACCTGATAATTTATTTGTTACGCACGAAGGAAATACGATTGCTAATGTGAATCGAGTTTATTTTTCTAATCCTTTAATAGATATTCCACTCATCAATCAAAAAAACTATAAGGCATTTTTACAAAATCTAAATAAGACTATTTATAAACCGCCTACAAATGCTACAATTGATGACCATGGGAATATCGTTTCCGAAAAAGTTGGATACAAACTTAATCATGAAGAATTTAAACGTTTATTTTATACATATTTTTTCAATAAAGGATCACTTTTCGTAGAAGCACCATTGCATACTTTATATCCACATGTTGATAGCGAACTGCTCTCACATATTAGAGTAAATCAAATTGGTCATTACGCTACCTATTTTAATTCGAATAACAAGGAGCGTTCCAACAATATTTTATTAGCAAGTAAAGCAATCGACAATCATGTTGTATTTCCCGGTGAGACTTTTTCATTTAACAAAGTAGTCGGCAAACGGACAAAGGAAAAAGGGTATTTACGTGCACCCGTTATTGTACGTGGAGAGATGTCAGAAGATATTGGCGGGGGGATATGTCAAATTTCTTCCACATTATTTAATGCAGTTGATAATGCTGGATTAGCTATTACAGAACGCTACTCCCATAGCAAGCGGGTTGCCTATGTTCCACCTGGAAGGGACGCAACCGTTAGTTGGTATGGGCCAGATTTTCGTTTTACAAACAAATACACCCAGCCAATACTTATTCGGTCCAAAGTATATGGAGGCACAGTAAGGATCCTTCTCTATTCTTCAGACGCTATTAATAATAAGCAGAGAAAAATTCCTAGTGCTTCGTATAGACTGCCAAAAGAGGTGCCGATTGAGTCTGAGGTGAATAGGAATAGATAATATCTGGATTTTTTCGCAGAAAAACGGACATATTTTTCATTATGTCCGTTTTTAACTTTGGGTTCCACCTGAATGGGAAAAATATCGATCAATTTTCAATTTATATTAGGCAATATTTTAATTTATCGGTCATATTGGAAATATATCGGTCAAATCTCTTTATTTTTCGGTCATACTGGAAATATATCAGCCAATTCTCTTTATTTTTCGGTCATACTCCAATATATCGGTCATTCGCTTGAAATTAATACTAACAAACCTAAAAACGGACCCACCATAAAGGTGAGTCCGTATATTTTAAAGGATTATCCACCAATATGTATTTGGTGGAGACGGTGGGAATCGAACCCACGTCCAGAAACATTGGCACTTAAGCATCTACGAGTGTAGTCGATATATTAGTATTTCGCAGCTTCATTTGCCTATCGACGGGCGTCCGAAGTGCTAGCCTGATTGGTCTCTTCCTTCGTCCTCAGGCGGAGGACAACCGGCGTAGCCCACTAAAGTTGAGACCCTGACCCTACCACATGGGCGATGGAGGGAGGATCCGCTTAGTGCTTATTAAGCAGCTAAAGCGAAGTTATTGTTAGATTTGCCAGTTATTATTGGCTTTGGCGTTTTAACGAGGCCGACCCCCTCGACTCGCAACCTAAGCTCAAACTATCCCTGTCGAATCCGTAACGTCCCCATGATAGAAAGGTTACGATCTCTATATTAAGAGAAAGACGCTCGAGACATCTGAGCTTTTAAAATGATCAACTGGCTGTTACATGTATTATTATAACATGTTTATCGACGATTGCAATTGTAAATTTCTGCAATCTACATTTGTTGACGTGCCTTGAATGCTTTTTCGATTTCACGCTTTGCTTCTTTTTTCTTTAAATCTTCTCGTTTATCATATTTCTTTTTCCCTTTTCCGAGTCCGATTAAAACTTTTGCATAGCCATCTTTTAAATACATTTTTAGTGGAACTAATGCATAACCTGCTTCTTTCGTTTCACCTATTAGTTTATTAATTTGTTTACGATGGAGTAATAGCTTTCTTTCTCGTAATGGATCGTGATTATAGCGATTTCCTTGTTCATATGTGCTGATGTGCATATTGTAAATGAACACTTCACCCTTTTGAATGCGTGCAAATGAATCCTTTAAGTTTACACGTCCAGCACGAATGGATTTTATTTCTGTACCTTGTAGAACAATTCCTGCTTCGAATGTTTCTTCAATAAAATAATCATGATTTGCTTTTTTATTTTGAGCAACAACTTTGCCTTCTCCTTTTGGCATACAACAATCTCCCCCTATTTTTGACGAGAAATCTGGCATGTAGGTACCTAGATCTACATGCCAGATTTTTTATTTCCGTTTCTTCTTCCGCTTGTTTTTAGGTGTATTATTTGCAAAGGATTTTTTCTTTTTCTTTTTTGCCCCTGCAGGTCGTGTAGACCATTCACCTTCGTCGGAATTTCCTTGTGGACCTTTTTGATTCGTATCCTTTTTATGTGCCCGAACCTTTACAATTCTAGGCTTTTCTTGAGTTCCTCGTCTTGGTTTATTATTTTTCATACCAACGATTTCAAAATCGATATCTTTTTCTTCTTTATTGACATTAATCACACGAACGGTGATTTCGTCCCCAATACGAAAGACATTTCCAGACCGCTCGCCAATCATGGCGAATTGACGCTCATCATAATGATAATAGTCATCTGTCATATAACTAACATGAACAAGTCCCTCAATCGTATTAGGTAATTCAACAAACATACCAAAGTTTGTTACAGAGCTGATAATTCCATCAAACTCCTCACCTACTTTATCTTCCATAAATTCAGCTTTTTTCAATTCATCTGTTTCCCGTTCGGCATCAACCGCTCGCCGTTCCATTTTTGATGCATGATCGGCAATTTCTTGTAGGGAGGCATCCCATTTCGCTCTTGTTGCCTCATCTAGTTTCCCTTCAATTAAGTACGTGCGAATTAACCGATGGACGGTTAAATCTGGGTAACGTCTGATTGGAGACGTAAAATGTGTATAGAACTGTGTTGACAGACCAAAGTGACCTAGACTTTCTGGATCATATTTCGCCTGCTGCATCGAGCGAAGCATCACCGTTGATATTACCATTTCCTCCGGTTTCCCCTGTACCGCTTCGATAATTTCTTGAAGTGCACGAGGATGAACAGAATTCGCCGTGCCCCTAACGATTAAACCGAAGTTTGTAATAAATTCAAAAAAGCGTTGAAGCTTTTCTTCCTTTGGATCCTCGTGAATCCGATACATAAATGGAACGTCTAACCAGTGAAAATGCTCAGCAACCGTCTCATTGGCAGCTAACATAAATTCTTCAATTAATCGTTCAGCAACAGAGCGTTCACGAATGACAACATCTTGCGGCTTTCCTTCTTCATCCACAATGACCTTTGCTTCTTTAAAATCAAAGTCGATTGCACCACGTTCCATCCGCTTATTCCGTAAAATTTCTGCAAGCTCTTCCATCATTTCAAACATAGGAACTAACGGTTCATAATGGTTTCTTAGCTCTTCGTCTTTGTCAACTAAGATTTTATTAACATCTGTATATGTCATTCTCTCAGTGGTTTTTATAATGCTTTCAAAAATTTCATGACTGACAACTATACCTTGGTCGTTAATTTCCATTTCACAGGATAATGTAAAACGATTCACTTTTGGATTCAATGAACAGATTCCATTCGATAATCGGTGAGGAATCATCGGAATGACTCGGTCTACCAAATATACACTAGTGCCTCTTTCAAGAGCCTCTCTATCAATCGGTGAATCTTCCGTTACATAGTGAGTAACATCAGCAATATGTACACCCAGCTTATAGTGACCGTTTTCAAGCTTTGTAACGGTTACTGCATCATCTAAATCCTTTGCATCGGCACCATCTATTGTGACAATCGTTTCATATCGAAGATCTCGGCGATTGCCTATTTCTGCTTCATCGATCGTATCTGGCACACTGTTAGCCTGCTCTAATACCTCATCTGGAAATGCTTGTGGAAGACCATGCTTATGTATCACAGATAAAATATCTACTCCTGGATCATTTTTATGGCCTAAAATTTGGATAACTTCTCCCTCGGCATTTTTATTTCCTTCTGGATAAGAGGTTAATTGTACGACCACTTTATGTCCTTCAACTGCCCCTGCATTTGCAGCTTTAGGGATAAAAATATCACTTCCAAACTTTTTATCATCAGGTATAACGAAACCAAAATATTTACTCTCTGTATACGTTCCTACCACTTCTTTTATTCCACGCTCTAAAATACGAACGACAGAACCTTCACGCCTTGCCCCAGAGCTTTCTGATGAAACACGAACTAAAACGATATCACCATGCATGGCATTATTTTTTTCATGTGGTGGTATAAAAATATCATCATATCCATGTTCATCAGGAGTGACGAAAGCGAATCCTTTCGCATGTCCTGTCATTTTCCCACGTACTAAATTCATTTTTTCTGGCAGTCCATAACGATTACTTCTCGTACGAACAACAAGCCCCTTCTCTTCCATCACAACTAATGTTTTTACAAAATCCTTGAATCCCACCGAATCCTCAATCCCAAAGACTTGCTCTAATTCTTGCACTGTCAATGGTTTATAAGCTTCATCCTTCATATATGTTAAAATTCTTTCTATTTGCGATTGCGTTTTTTCATCCATTTACATCCCTCCTTAGGGTCAAAATTATTCGGACCAGTCAAGCTGCTCAAGGAATTCATATACATCTTGATGTAGTTGTTCCTTTTCCTTATCTAAGGTAATCACATGTCCTGACTCCTCATACCATTTAATTTGTTTCTGATCAGATTCAATGCTGTTATAGATGATGTTCGCACTATCCGTATTAATCATTTCATCATGCCTTGCTTGAACGACAAAAGTAGGAGAGTAGATCATATCAACATGATTCCTAACTTCTGAAATTAAGTTTTGTAGTGCTTTTAAAGTTCCCATTGGAGTTTTCTTAAACTCTTCCATTTCAGCATCTATTTGGTGTTCGTCTTTCCCCTCAAATTTTTTATATTGGCGGGCGTAATCAACTACACCGTTATACATCGTTTCTTCGCTTTTCATATACATCGGGGCACACATTGGGACAATCCCCTTTACAGGTACAGTGTATCCTAATTTAAGGGAAAATACCCCACCTAGTGATAAACCGGCTACAGCAATTTCATCGTATCCTTTTTCCTTTAAGTATTCATATCCAGCCATAACATCCTTCCACCAATCATTGGGCCCTGTATGAACCAAATCTTCTGGCGGTACTCCATGTCCTTTGTAAATCGGTGCGTGAGAAGTATACCCTTGTTTTTCAAGATACCTTCCTAACATGCGGACATCGGCAGAACTGCCAGTAAATCCGTGAAGAAGTAATACAGCTCGTTTACCTGCTTCAAATGTAAAAGGTTTTGGTGGTACAATTTTCATGATGTGGACTCCTTTAACATAACTTTCTTACCTTATTTTTAACAGAGATAATGATAACAATCCAGAAATATGTTTTTTATTAATAGGCTATAAATAATAAAAATAAAAAAACCCAACCAACCATCGGTCAGTCAGGTAGCTTCTTCTTATTATATGCCGAAGTAAGAAACGGCTAATGATAATAAAATAAAAAATACCGCAAGAACAACAGTGATTCGGTGTAAAACTAAATCCATTCCGCGAGCTTTTTGTTTTCCAAATAGCTGCTCAGCACCACCGGAAATCGCTCCTGACAAACCAGCGCTTTTTCCTGACTGTAAAAGCACTACAATAATTAAAGCAATTGCATCAATCACCAACAAAGTCATAAATAAAGCGTGCACGAAGACCCACCTCCAAATCGAACATATAAACGTAATTTTAATGTACCATAATTTGCACATGTACACAAACAAAATTTTCGGCGCCTGACACCAAATATTCAATTTTTACATAAAAATTCAAAAAATGAATAAACGGTGTCAGGCACCATTTATGCAAAATATAAATAAATATTAAAAAAACTGCATAATACTGGCCTGATACTAAAAAACTGCCGGTAAATACCGGCAGTTTGATTTTCATCTTATTTTTTTAAGTTGTAGAAAGTGTTTTTGCCTAAGTATTGTGCTGTGTCTGCCAAGCGGTCTTCAATACGTAGTAATTGATTGTATTTTGCAACACGGTCTGTTCTTGATGGTGCACCAGTTTTGATTTGACCAGCATTTGTTGCAACAGCAATGTCAGCAATTGTAGTATCTTCTGTTTCACCTGAACGGTGAGAGATAATTGCTGTATAACCAGCACGTTTTGCCATTTCGATTGCATCAAATGTTTCAGTTAATGTACCGATTTGATTTACTTTGATAAGAATGGCATTACCAACACCTTGTTTAATACCTTCAGATAGTTTTTTCGTATTTGTTACGAATAAATCGTCTCCAACAAGCTGAACTTTTTTACCAATACGTTCTGTTAAAAGCTTATGCCCTTCCCAGTCATTTTCGTCTAAGCCATCTTCAATTGAAATGATTGGATATTTAGATGTAAGCTCTTCATACCAATCAACCATTTCTGCAGATGTACGTACAACACCTTCACCGGAAAGATGATATTTTCCATCTTCTTTATTATAGAATTCAGAAGACGCAGCATCCATAGCAAGCATTACTTCTTCACCTGGTTTATAGCCAGCTTTTTCGATTGCTTCAATAATTGTTTGAAGTGCTTCTTCATTTGATTTTAAGTTTGGTGCAAATCCACCTTCATCACCGACAGCAGTATTTAACCCTTTGACTTTTAATACTGATTTTAGGCTGTGGAAAATTTCTGCACCCATACGTAATGCTTCTTTAAAGTTAGGTGCACCTACAGGCATAATCATGAATTCTTGAATATCAACATTATTATCAGCATGCTCTCCGCCATTCACAATGTTCATCATTGGAACTGGAAGTTGTTTTGTATTGAAGCCTCCAAGATATTCATAAAGCTCAACACCTAAGTAATCAGCTGCTGCACGAGCTACTGCCATTGATACACCTAGGATTGCATTTGCACCTAATTTCCCTTTATTTTCTGTACCATCTAGCTCAATCAAAAGTTTATCGATCAGTACTTGTTCTGTAACATCATAACCGATTAATTCTTCTGCAATCACTTCATTTACATTTTGTACTGCAGTTAAAACACCTTTCCCTAAATAACGATCTTTGTCACCGTCACGAAGCTCCACTGCTTCATATTCACCGGTAGAAGCTCCACTTGGAACAAGGGCACGTCCGAAAGCTCCTGATTGTGTATAAACTTCTACTTCTACAGTTGGATTTCCTCTGGAATCTAATACTTCACGTGCGTATACTTCAGTAATTAGTGACATGTTAAAATCTCCTATTCTTTTTCAAATTTTTATTACTACGTCGTATAGAGCTATTTTTAAGTAAGGTAAAAAATCCTTAATGTTTAATAATACTTTTTCCTGTCATTTCAACCGGCTGCTTCACTCCTAGTAAATCGAGCATTGTAGGTGCTAGATCACCTAAAATACCACCGTCACGCAGTTCGATTCCCTGTTTTGTTACAATAACCGGAACAGGATTAGTCGTATGTGCAGTCATTGGCTGACCTTCCAATGTGATTACTTCATCTGCATTTCCATGATCAGCTGTTATGATAGCTGAACCACCTTTTTCTAGGATTAAGTCTACAATCCGTCCTAAACATTCATCGACTGTCTCAATCGCTTTAATTGTTGGTTCTAGCATCCCTGAATGCCCGACCATATCTGGATTAGCGAAATTTAATATAATAGCATCATGATTATCCGCCTGAATTTCTTTAAGTAAAGCATCGGTAACTTCGTATGCACTCATTTCTGGTTTCAAATCATAGGTTGCTACCTTTGGTGAATTTATTAAAATTCGTGTTTCACCAGGAAATTCAGCTTCCCGTCCTCCACTCATAAAAAAGGTGACATGTGGATATTTTTCTGTTTCTGCTATGCGAAGCTGTTTTAAACCATTTTGTGATAAAACTTCCCCAAGTGTATTATCAAGGTTCACTGGTTTAAATGCAACATATCCATCCACAGTTTCTGAAAAGTGAGTTAAACATACGAAAAATAAGTTTTTTGGATGCTTAGGGCCACGGTCAAAGGAACGATAATCTTTGTTGGTAAAAGTGTTTGAGATTTGAATCGCACGATCTGGTCTGAAATTATAAAAGATAACCGAATCATTATCTTTGATGGTTGCTACCGGTTCACCATTTTCCTTTGTAATAACAGAAGGAAGAACGAACTCATCATAGATTCCATGTGAGTAAGAATCTTCTATAAGTTCTAATGGATCTTGATAAGTAGGGCCTTCTCCATAAACCATTGCACGGTAGGATTTTTCAACACGATCCCAGCGTTTATCACGATCCATCGAATAATAACGGCCGGAAATGGTTGCAAATTCTCCTACACCATATTCTTTCATTTTTTCTTGTGTTTCTTTTATATATGTTGCAGCTGTTTGTGGTCCAACATCACGCCCATCTAGAAAGGCATGGATATATACATTTTTCACACCTTCGCTTGCAGCAAGCTTTAATAAGGCAAACAAATGATTAATATGACTATGAACCCCACCATCTGATAAAAGCCCGAATAGATGAAGGTTAGTTCCGTTCTTTTTCACATTTTCGATAGCTTGAAGAAATGTTTCATTTTTGACAAATTCACCCTCACGAATAGACACATTTACACGAGTTAAGCTTTGGTAAACAATTCTTCCTGCACCAATATTTAAGTGCCCGACCTCTGAATTCCCCATTTGTCCTTCTGGAAGTCCAACCGCTTCTCCACTTGCTGTTAGCATATTATGTGGATAATTTGCCCAATAACGGTCAAAGTTTGGCTTTTTCGCTTGAGTTACTGCATTGCCCTTTGTTTCCTGACGTAAACCAAACCCATCTAGGATGATGAGTGCAACTGGTGATTTACTCATGGCTAACCGCCTCCAAAAGCTGTAAAAAGTCCTTAGGATCTAAACTTGCTCCTCCAACTAATGCACCATCGATATCAGGCTGTGACATATATTCTTTAATGTTTGTTGGTTTTACACTACCGCCATATTGGATACGAATAGCGTTTGCTGCTTCTTCAGAAAATTGCTCTTTAACCACAGTACGAATATGAGAGCAAACTTCATTTGCATCTTCTGCTGTAGACGATTTACCTGTTCCAATTGCCCATATTGGTTCATAAGCAATGACCGTTTGTTTAACTTGTTCTTCAGTTAAACCTGCTAATGCTTTATTCACTTGTAAAGCAACAAAATCTTTTGTTTCATTGTTTTCTCTTTGCTCAAGAGTTTCCCCAACACAAACAATTGGAGTTAGATGATATTTAAAAGCTGCTAACACTTTTTTATTTACAGCTTCATCTGTTTCATTAAACATTTCACGGCGTTCAGAGTGACCAAGAATGACATAGTCTACATTTAAATCTTCGAGTGCTTTCGGACTAATTTCCCCTGTAAAAGCACCGCTTTCTTCAAAATGCATGTTCTGAGCACCAATTGCGACATCATAGCTATGTGTAGATTCAACAAGTCTATCTAAAAATAGAGCAGGTGCACAAATAACAGAATCAACTATATCTTTTTTAGGAACTAAACCAGAAACTTCTTCTGCAAACGATTTCGCCTCAGACATCGTTTTATGCATTTTCCAGTTTCCCGCAATAATAGGTTTACGCATGACTAACACCCTTTCCTATTTCTTTATCTTTACTTATCGTTTAATGCTGCTACACCTGGCAAAATTTTGCCCTCCATAAATTCAAGAGAAGCTCCCCCGCCAGTTGAGATATGGCTCATTTTATCTGCAAGATTGAATTTTTCAACAGCTGCTGCAGAATCACCGCCGCCAATAACAGAATAAGTATTTGTCGCTTCAGCTAGGGCACTAGCAACACCTTTTGTACCATTTGCAAATGATTCTAGTTCAAATACACCCATCGGTCCGTTCCAAATAACGAGTTTCGATTGTCCAACCACTTCACGATAGAGTTCTACTGTTTTTGGTCCGATATCAAGAGCTTCCCAATCAGAAGGAATTTCATCAATAGGGACTACTTTTTTATTAGCAGTATCAGAGAAATCATCCGCAACAACAGCATCTACAGGCATATAAAATTTCACATTTTTTTGCTTTGCTTTTTCCATGAATGACTTTGCCAAATCAATTTTATCTTCTTCTAACAATGATTTGCCTATTTCATAACCTTGAGCTTTTATAAAAGTATAGGCTAGACCCCCGCCAATAATTAAGTTATCCACTTTTTCCAGCAGGTTATCGATCACACCTATCTTATCTTTTACTTTGGCGCCACCAATAATTGCAGTAAACGGGCGTTCAGGGTTTGATAGAGCCTTGCCTAGTACATCAAGCTCTTTTTCCATCAAGAAGCCTGCTACTGCAGGTAAGTATTGAGCAATTCCTTCTGTTGAAGCATGTGCACGGTGAGCCGCTCCAAAGGCATCATTCACATAGACATCTGCCAAATCTGCAAAGCTTCGTGCAAGCTCAGGGTCATTTTTTTCCTCGCCAGGATAAAAACGAACATTTTCTAATAAAACAATATCTCCGTTATTTAAACGATCGATTTCAGCTTTAGCGATTTCACCGTATGCCTCATTTGATTTTCGAATATCTTTTTTCAATAATTCACTTAAACGCTTTGCAACTGGTGTTAATCGTAATTCCTCTACTACTTGGCCTTTTGGACGACCTAAATGACTTGCCAAAATTACCTTTGCGCCTTGGTCAATTAAATACTGAATGGTTGGCAATGCAGCACGAATTCGAGTATCATCTGTCACATTACCGTTTTGAAGCGGTACATTAAAATCAACACGACAAAAAACACGTTTCCCACTCAAATCGATATCCTTAATGGTCTTTTTATTCATCCGTATTTGGCCTCCTTTATAGCAAAACATATTTATGTATGAAAAACACTTTCGCGTCTTTCTAGAAAGCAGATTATACGAAACCAATAATCAAGCTTTCTTTGAAAAAAGGGAGCAGGGATTGTTCCCCACTCCCTTTTGTCCCCATTATAAATGTTAGGACAATATATTTCCATCTATCACACTGAAAATACAACACATTTCTTTAATTAGTGTGGCATATTATTTATATTTTTAAAGACCTTTTTTTGCAATATAAGCAGCAAGATCCACTACACGGTTTGAATATCCAGTTTCATTATCGTACCAAGAAAGGACTTTTACCATGTTGTTTTCAAGAACCATTGTAGATAAACCATCTACTGTTGATGATGCTTTGCTGCCATTATAATCACGAGATACAAGTGGAAGATCGCTATAAGCTAAAATTCCTTTTAAATCTCCTTCTGCTGCTTCTTTTAAAGCTGCATTTACTTCGTCAGCAGTTACTTCTTTATCAAGCTCAGCAACTAAGTCAACAACAGAAACATTAGAAGTAGGTACACGCATTGCCATACCATTTAATTTTCCTTTTAATTCAGGTAACACTAAAGCAACCGCTTTTGCCGCACCAGTTGTAGTCGGAATAATATTTTCTGCTGCTGCACGTGCACGACGGTAATCTTTATGTGGCAAGTCAAGAATTTGTTGATCATTTGTGTATGAGTGAACAGTTGTCATCATACCGCGTTTAATACCGAATTTTTCATGAAGTACTTTTGCAAATGGTGCAAGACAGTTTGTAGTACAAGATGCATTAGAGATAACATTATGGTTTTGTGCATCATATTTATCTTCATTTACACCCATTACAATTGTAATATCTTCACCAGATGCTGGCGCAGAGATAATAACTTTTTTTGCTCCTGCTTCAAGATGTTTTGCTGCATCTTCACGTTTTGTAAAGCGTCCAGTAGATTCAACAACTACTTCTACACCAAGATCTCCCCAACCTAGTTGTGCAGGGTCACGCTCAGCTAAAACTTTCACTTTATGACCACCTACAACAAGGCTGTCACCATCAACAGAAACTTCCACATCAAGAGTTCCATGAACTGAGTCATATTGCAATAAATGTGCTAACATATTTGCATCTGTTAAGTCATTTACAGCAACCACTTCTACTTCTGGATTATTTAAAGCAGCACGAAATACATTACGTCCAATACGCCCAAAACCATTAATACCAACTTTTACAGTCATTTTAATTTCCTCCTTAGAGTATCTATTAATATTTTTTATCATTTAAAAGAGCAAACTCTTTTATTAAAAAAATTACAATCCTAGAATTTTTTTTGCAGCACCTTCATCAGTAATGAGTACCGTAGATTTCGTTGCACTTTTCATTACTGCTTTGATTGCTTTTGCTTTTGAAGATCCTCCTGCAACGGCAAGTACGTGCTCGATGGAAGCTAAGTCACTAAGTTGTAGTCCAACTGTAGGTACCTTATGTACAACATCTCCAGCTTCATTAAAATAATAACCAAAAGCCTCACCTACAGCGGATCCGCTCGTAATAATTTTCATGTCTTCATCCTTCGTTTTACGACGCTTCGCCATTACGTTAGCATCTCCAATTCCATGTAAAACCATGTTAGCGTTTTTAATTAAATTTAGAACCTCTTTTATAATCGGCTCTTTTATAAAGGATTGATAGACTTCTTTACTTACTTGATCAGGAACATATAGTACTCGATGCTTAGCACCTGTGTTTTCTGCCATTCTTGCACAGACAGAATTTGCCTCATTTTTAACATCTTCACCAATACCGCCTCTGGCTGGTACAAATACTGTATTCGTATCGCCAATAAATTCCGATGTAAGCATATCAGCAACAGCTGCCATAGTTGTTCCACCTGCAACGGCAATGATATTTTCATCTACAAGACGTTTTCTTATTCTTTTTTCACAGGCTCTGCCTAGTTCTTGTTTCACCCAAGGTGTTTCATCGCTGTCTCCAGAAACAATAACAACTTCTTGAAGGTTCAATATTTTTTTTAATCTTTCTTCCATTTCATTAATACCCGAGATTTCTCTCATCATACTTTCCAGCCCGCGCAAAACAGATAATCCCTGTTGAGATACCGTCATTCCACTCGATTTAATGATAATCAACTTTTGCTCATTCAAAAATTCAACTTCACTGCGCAATACTCGTTCAGATAAACCAAGTGCATGTGCCAGGGTTCTTCTTCCAACCGGTTCCATAAAATGAATCGAACGAAGAATTTGATATCGTTTTTGCATAACAGAAAGCATATCAGGTAATAATTTTTTTTGAACCTCAATTAAGGAATGCATCTTATTTGTCCCTTCTTACGAATGTTCCGGGTCCTTTTCAGTCCCGCGTAGACATATTATGTCCCGATCGATACAAAAAAAATCACCCTTGGTACATCTTTATTTTAGCAGTGTAAAAATAGGAATTCAACTAAGAAACATTATTTTTTTCTTTTTAGGGTTTATTAATTAAATGTTGTTGTTTCAAATAGGCTCTTTTCGTATAAATTGTTGTTTTTAGACTATAAACTTAGTCCGTTGATTTCCGCTCCAGACACTTGCTTTCCGCGGGGAGGGATGGAAGCCTCCTCGGCGTTACCGCCTGCGGGGTCTCCCACTTCCATCTTTTTCCCGCAGGAGTCAAGTGCCCTCCGCTACAACCAACTCAGATTGTTAATAAAATATCACTAAAAAAGCAACAAACTTTACGAAAACAGCCTTCTAATAAAAACCTGTATGGTATGTGTTCAGCTCGTTTTACAACGTAAAGAAATCGCTTCACACATACCATACAGGCGATTTTATCAAAAAAAAACTATTAACAAAGCCTTTCTTTTAAACAATTACTAATTGTAAAATAATCTATTTGCCCATACTGGACAATTTCCTGATTTATCTCAATGACAGGTATCATTAATCCATATTTTTCTGTAAGCTCATCACTTTCATCGATATTCTTTTCAATCAGCTCAAAAGAATATTCGTTTTTAAGGATCGTTAATA
Source organism: Heyndrickxia sp. NPDC080065 (assembly GCF_050281185.1). NCBI lineage: Bacteria > Bacillati > Bacillota > Bacilli > Caryophanales > Bacillaceae > Heyndrickxia > Heyndrickxia sp. NPDC080065. The sequence continues at coordinate 74,814 of NZ_JBNNWS010000016.1, forward strand.
ATTCCTTCGCTTCCTTACACAGATGACATTGATTTCTTGTATAGAAAACTACTTGCATTTTAAACAATCTCCTAACTAATTCGCTTTGTTGATGGTTGAATTACATGTAGGGTACGTGTGAAGAATTTTATACGAGTATCACTAGCTAATCACATACACTACAAGATTCAGCTATATCGCTTTCGTTTTGCTGAGGAAGGAATATTTAATTGGTCACGATATTTAGCAACTGTTCTTCTTGAGACGATAATTCCATCCTTTTTTAAATCATCCGCAATTGCTTGATCTGATAATGGCTTTAATTTATTTTCCTTCTCAATGAATTGGGTAATAAGCGTCTTAACCTGCAGAGCAGATGCTTGATCATCGTCTTCATCAGAATTTTTCATTAATCCTGAAGAAAAAAAGTACTTCAATTCATATGTTCCAAATGGTGTTTGGATATACTTTTCCCTGACAGCTCTGCTGACAGTCGATTCATGAACCCCAATTTCATCTGATAGCTCTCTCATTGTTAATGGTTTTAAAAACCTTGGCCCTTTTAAAAAGAAATCGTATTGCTTCTGAATAATCATCATTCCAACCTTCATAAGCGTTTCATTTCTTTGTTGTAAGCTTTTTATAATCCATTGATAATCCTGCGTCTTATCTTTCAAAAATTGTTTTACTTGTTGATCCTTATAGGATGACATCATTGTATAATATTCCTTTTGAAATTGCACATTTGGTAGATGCTTTTGAAACAAGTTGAGCTCAACATTTCCATTCTTTATCGTTACTATTAAATCAGGAACGATATATTGCGGCTGTTCTTTATAATAAGCTGATCCCGGCCTAGGTTCCAAGGTTTTAATATAGTCAGCTGCCATTTGAATTTCATTCATTTCTATTCCCAGTTCCTTAGAAATAAGCTTCCACTTACGATCAGCAAATTCTAAAAAATAGTTTGCTAGAATTTCTTTAACAGTTCTAGGACAGTCTTTCTTACGTTGCACTTGGAGTAAGAGACACTCCTTTAAATCACGTGCACCTACTCCTGCCGGTTCTAAGCTTTGCAATAAATCAAGACATTGATTAGCTGCTTGTATATCTATATTTGAAATTTTTGCTGCCTCTTCTATTGGTATAGTTAAATAACCATTTGTATCTAGGTTATTTATAAGCTGAGACATCATTTTTTTCTCATCTTTTGGTAGCGTTTTCAAAGAAAGTTGAATAAATAAATAGTCTTGTAAGGTAGCAGACGACTGCGCAATTTGATTTATCCAATTTTTATCGTCACGTTCGTTATATTTAGATGTTTGCTTTTTTGATCCATCATAACGTATATCCATATATTTAACATTTGTATTTTCCAATTGGATTAGGGGATTCTCTGTTGCTTTTGCTTCCAAAAATGAGGTTAATTCCTGGGCCGAATATTGGAGAAGTTCTATAGCCTGCTTCAATTCCTGAGTCATAGCTAATTTTAATGTTTGCTGCTGAAATAAACCAAATTGTAATTCCAAGCGTTTCCCCTCCCTTCAGGTTAACATTATTTATTTTACATCACATTAAATCATCCGTACATATATATGAATCTTTATTCTTATAGTTTTATAATATGTATTGCATTTCTTATCTTTCTACTATATAATTGTTTATCGTACGGTTAAAACTTTGCCCTCGTGGTGCAACGGATAGCACGTAAGATTCCGGTTCTTAAAATGGGGGTTCGATTCCCTCCGAGGGCGTAAGCAAACCTCTTGTTCCTAATGAACAAGAGGCTTTTTTTATCTTTGTTTAGAAATATTCAAACTTGGCTACTATGATTAAAGTGAAGTTATTTAAAAGGTATATTCCTTCCCAATTGATACTGGGTAAAAAATTTTCAGAAATAACAAGTGATTTGTTTGACCTTTATTGACCATCAGTGTATGATAACAGTACATAAGGATTTTTTCCTTAATATAATAATTTATGAAAGATTATGACCGGCTCTATTCGCCGTATTAGTCAAAGGAGGAGCAAGTATGAACTTAATCCCTACAGTTATTGAACAAACAAATCGAGGTGAACGTGCATACGACATTTATTCTCGTCTGTTAAAGGATCGAATCATTATGCTTGGCAGCGCCATCGATGATAATGTAGCGAATTCTATCGTTGCACAGCTTCTATTTTTAGATGCTGAAAATCCTGGTAAAGATATTTCTCTTTATATTAATAGTCCTGGCGGCAGTATCACTGCAGGTATGGCCATTTACGATACAATGCAGTTTATTAAATCGGATGTTCAAACAATTTGTATCGGTATGGCGGCTTCAATGGGAGCCTTTTTACTTACTGCTGGTGCAAAAGGTAAACGCTATGCACTTCCTAACAGTGAGGTAATGATTCATCAGCCATTAGGAGGCGCTCAAGGTCAAGCAACAGAAATCGAAATTGCAGCAAAGCGTATCCTTTTCATGCGTGAAAAATTAAACAAAATCATGGCAGAACGTACAGGTCAACCACTTGATGTTATTCAAGCAGATACTGAGAGAGATAATTTTATGACCGCAGAAAGAGCAAAAGAGTACGGCCTTATCGACCATATCATTACACGTGCGGATGAAAAAAAATAAAGTAAAACTTCAATATGAAAAACAAAAAAGAACTGTTCAAAACAACAGTTCTTTTTTTGCTATATTTAACTCCAGTGCTTAGCTCCTCCAATCAAAAAACAGCAAACATTGAAGTCAAAGAGCGGACTTCTTTGGTTGGAGGTTAATTGCTGGTCAGGGCTGATCAAGGCGCTTCTTCTTTTCTTGTTTATTGATCATTTCCAATAAATTTCGCTAGCTCTTCTACTGCAACTTTTTCATCGTTTCCGATTGCACTTAAAGTAATGATAGAACCTGCTCCAGCTGCTAGACTCATTAATCCCATTATACTTTTAGCGTTAACTTTCTTTCCATCCTTTTCAAGAAAAATCTCTGATGAAAAACGATTAGCCTCCTGAACAAATAATGCTGCAGGCCGTGCTTGTAAACCGGTTTTTAATTTTACTTCGACTTGTTTCTCAACCATTTGTGCTTTCTCCCCTTTTTATTTTTAGGCTCTTTTCGTAATTCTATCAATAATATTCCTTAATAATTCTTACTAATTATTTATCAATTTGAAAGTGACTTTTTATCCAAATTGCCTGCTCGTAATTTTTCGGCGATTTCGTCAATCTTTCTCAGACGATGGTTTATCCCGGACTTGCTAATATTACCGGACGAAACCATTTCTCCTAGTTCCTTTAGGGTAACGTCCTGGTATGCAACTCGTAATTCAGCAATCTCCCTTAATTTATCAGGTAATATTTGAAGCCCTACCGTCTCGTCTATAAATCGAATATTTTCGACTTGCCTGAGGGCTGCTCCGATTGTTTTATTTAAATTGGCTGTTTCACAATTAACAAGTCGATTTACCGAATTTCTCATATCTCTAACAATTCGTACATCCTCAAAACGCAGTAGTGCATTGTGTGCTCCAATAACATTTAAAAACTCAGTAATCTTTTCCGCTTCCTTCAAATATGTGATAAATCCTTTTTTTCGCTCTAATGTTTTACTATTTAAATTGAAATAGTTCATAAGATCACATAATGAATCATTATGTTCCTTATATAATGAAAAGATTTCTAAATGATAAGATGATGTCTCTGGATTATTAACTGAACCACCAGCAAGAAAAGCTCCTCTTAAATAAGAACGTTTACAACATTTTTTCTTAATTAAGGCTGGTGAAATGTTATGGATGAAGGTAAAGCCTTCACCTAAAATTTCGAGATCTTCTAGTATATCTCTTGCTTTTGCTTTAAGTCTTACAATATAAACATTATTTTTTTTCAAACGCATTTTTTTTCTTACTAATAATTCAACAGGAGTATCATATATCCTCTTTATTAAAGTATAAATCCTTCTAGCGATCGCTGCATTTTCTGTTTGGACATTTACGATCAATATTCTATTCGAAAATGATAAAGAACCATTCATGCGAATAAGAGCTGATAGCTCTGCACGAACACAGCAGTCCTTTACCTCCAGATTTGTTAATTCCTTTTTTGTTTCCGAAGCAAATGACATTCTACATACCTCCGATATCCCTTACCTATAGGATTGCCAGTATGCTGAAAAAGCTTACCTTATTTCCTGTAAAGAAGCGAAGCTTTACTTTTTTGGCTAACTCTAGCACCTAGCCCCTCGAGGTCAAATAACCTTCCACCATGACGTGACTCCTGATGAAAAAATATTTTTGCCCGAGGCTGATCAAGGTGCATCTTCTTTTCTCGCCAGCTCCGTCCTATTCTTTATTTTCTTTTATTTCCTTATCAAGTAATGAATATAATATTTTCGCAACCTTTGCGGTGTCATGTCGGATGTATCCCTCTTTAAAAGTGAGGATTTGATCATAAATTACATCTATTCCTAGTGACATTAATCGGTCAACATCATATATTACGGGTTTAGCGAGCTCCTCTTTATATTTCTCTTGAATTTCTAAAGGAACTTCCTCATTATTAACCAAAATAGTATCAATAAACGAACAATCCATATGATCATAAATAGCTTTTACATGATCACTCGCTGTAAAATCGAGAGTTTCTCCCGCCTGAGTCATTAAATTACAAATATATACCTTTTTCGCTTTTGAGTTACAGACTTCCATTCCGATTTCCGGTACAAGTAAATTTGGTAAAATGCTTGTATATAAACTACCAGGACCGACAATAATTAAATCAGCAGACCGAATGGCTCGAATCGCTTCAGGTAATGGATGGATAACCTCTGGAGTTAAAAACACTTTTTTTATCTTCTTACCAGAATAAGGGATTTTTGATTCACCAGAAACAATTGATCCATCCTCCATTTCTGCATGAAGGATAACACTTTGATTGGCTGCAGGAAGGACTTTACCACGAACATTTAATACCTTACTCATTTCTTGAATAGCATGAACAAAATCACCTGTAATCGATGTCAAAGCTGCAATGATTAAATTTCCAAGTGAATGTCCTGACAATTCATTAGATGTTTTAAATCGGTGTTGAAACATTTGTTCAATTAACGGTTCCACATCGGATAATGCAGCTAATACATTACGAATATCGCCTGGTGAAGGGATATCCATTTCATCCCGAATCCGACCTGAACTTCCACCGTCATCTGCTACGGTTACAATTGCTGTTATATCAACTGGATATTTTTTGATTCCTCTTAATAAAACAGATAATCCAGTTCCACCGCCGATAACAACTATCCGCGGTTTTCCTTCAATTCTCATGACGATGTTTCCTTCCTCTTCTTTATATCCCTATGAGTAATACGGGTATGATAATCACTTTCAAAAAAATGTCCGATATATTCAGTTAAAGCTACCGAGCGATGTTGACCACCAGTACAACCAATAGCAATAACTAATTGACTTTTCCCCTCACGCTTATAATGAGGCAGCATAAACGATAATAAGTCTGTTACTTTCTCTAAAAATCTACTAGTTTCATTCCATTTTAATACGTAATCATACACATCTTGGTCTAGACCTGTTTTGGGACGCATATTTTCAATGTAAAATGGATTAGGTAAAAAACGAACATCAAATACTAAATCAGCATCAATCGGAAGTCCGTGTTTAAATCCAAATGACATCACATTAACTGTAAATGCCGCTTGCTTATTAATGGAAAACTCCGTTAATATCTTTTCTCGCAATTCTTTTGGCTTTATTTCAGATGTATTAAAAATTATTTGAGCCCTTCCTTTTAGCTCTTCTAACAACATTCGTTCTTGACGAATTCCTTCCAATGGTAAGCCTGATGGAGATAGTGGATGCAAACGTCGTGTTTCTTTATATCTTCGTACCAAAACAGAATCATCGGCGTCTAAAAAAAGAATACGTGGTGAAACCCAAGAAGTTTCAGCTAAGTCATCTAAAGCTTTGAATAAATGATCAAAAAATTCACGTCCCCGTAAATCCATAACAAGTGCAACCTTATTCATTTTATTAGCGGAGTCCTTCATCAGCTCCAAAAACTTTGGCAGCAGCGTTGGCGGCAAGTTATCCACGCAAAAAAACCCAAGATCTTCAAAGCTCTGTATAGCAACTGTTTTTCCTGCTCCAGACATTCCTGTAATGATTACTAATTGAACACTATTTGCACCTGTGCTCATTATTTCTCCCCCTAAATTTTCTTTCTTGCTTAACATTGTCTTAAACTTTGTTGTTTTTTTCACCTAAATACTTTACGGGCGATCGTTAAGAAAGATAGCTTTATTTTCAAAATTCATCTAACTAGGATCTAATCGATACGAAATCAATTCAAAATCTGGTGTATATGTAAAATTCCCATAAATAATTCCTTTGCCATGAATAACATAATCTAATATATGGTAATCACCAGCTGCCATAGGCAGATTTTTAATTTCATCAATCGCATGCCAGGCGAGCTTTCCTTCCTCAGAACACTGGAACGAATCCCCATCGCCATCAATTGTTTTAAAGGAGAACATCATCCATTCTGAGACAATGTCCTTTCCTTCTTTAATATTAATCGTAAAAACCCCTTTGAGCTGGGGTTGTTTTATATAAATTCCTGTTTCCTCACGAAACTCCCGTATAACCGATTCACGAATGGACTCCCCCTGTTCCATCTTTCCACCAGGAGCAACCCACCAATTTCTGCTTGGCTTTTGTAAAAGTAAAACCTTGTCATCTTTAATATAAACGTTATTGGTTACACGTTGCATTGGCATCACCTCAGTGGGGAATAATTTTTATAAAAAGAAGATTTATAAACGTTTTGATTTAACCATTTTTCATCTAATATATCCTTTATATTATACTATTTTTCCAATCGACTAACAATGAATGTTGAAACATTCCGTGACAACATAAATTAAGAAGATAAATGGCGGAGTAAGAGAAAATTGTAAGCTAGCAAATTTTAAAATGCATTTTTTATGCTACTAGGATTTTCACACAAAAAAATAGCACAGGAATGACCTGTGCTAACAAGGGGTCTTATTAAAAAAAGGGGGTCAATTTCAACTACCTTTATTTTAACGAATTATTATTTCAACAGCGTTACAAAATAATGACTTTTTAGTTATTTTTAACATTCCACATTATTATCAATCGATTTTGTACTTCTCTTTTAATTCTTCCACATAAATTTGAGCATTTTGTGCAGCGATACTTCCATCACCAGTAGCAGTAACGATTTGGCGTAATGTTTTTTCCCTAACATCTCCTGCTGCAAAAATACCTGGAATATTTGTCAACATATTTTCATCGGTTACAATATAGCCTGCTTCATTTGTAATTCCTAAGTTTTGGAATGGATTTGTTAATGGAAGCATTCCAATATAAATAAACACGCCATCTGTTTTAAATTCTTTTTCTTCACCATCTATTGTTGAAACAAGGGTAATAGAACCAACCTTGCCATTCTCTTCGTGAATTTCTTTAATAGTATGATTCCAAATAAAATCAACTTTTTCATTTGCAAACGCACGATCTTGTAATATTTTTTGGGCACGCAGTTTATCACGACGATGAACAATTGTCACCTTACTTGCAAATCGTGTTAAATATACTCCTTCTTCAACTGCAGAATCACCGCCGCCTATAACGACCAGTTCTTTCCCTTTGAAGAATGCACCATCACAGACCGCACAATATGAAACTCCTCGGCCACCTAGTTCTTTTTCACCAGGAACCCCAACTTTTTTATATTCGGCACCTGTTGTAATAATAATCGATCTTGCTTTATATTGCTTTGATCCAGCATTTACTGTTTTATACTCTTCACCATCAATAATTTCGCGAATATCACCATAGGCATATTCGGCACCGAATTTTTTCGCATGCTCGAACATTTTATTTGATAGGTCTGGACCAAGTATATGATCATAGCCTGGATAATTTTCTACTTCTTCAGTATTCGCCATTTGCCCACCAGGGATTCCACGTTCAATCATCAATGTGGATAAATTAGCACGGGATGTATAAACTGCAGCTGTCATTCCCGCTGGACCTGCTCCAATAATAATCACATCATAAATTTTTTCCTCTGACACACTCAACACTCCTTCAGCAAATGTCTATGGGGGATATCTTTCCCTATCTACTTCTATCCTATAAGACAATGCATTTTTCGTCCAAACATATGCTTACTGACAATATTCAAGAATGATTTTGGCATATTTTTGTAGTGTTGAACTCGAGACTTGATAGCGTTTTGCGACTTCATTTTGTGGTTTTTTCTCATGCTTTAGTTTATACCATAAATATTCTGTAGCGGCAGCAAATGCTTGTTGATTACTAAATTCTTGTCCCTTTTTCATCCCCTCAAGGAAAATTGAAAACCACATTAGAAATAGGCCAGATGACATGGCACTGATTGGATGATGATTTTCATATAAAATATTGGCTACGTTGTGACCTCTTGAAATCACTCCATCAGGGTCAAATTGATTTGTCAAATCTGAATCAAGCACATTTGCTAAATACACTTTTTCTGTCATTGAAAACTCATCTAATGATTTAAATTCCGGATGAGAAATCATTTCATCTTTTCGTCTCGATTTTGAGAGGATAAAAATACCAAACAAACGCTCTTCCATATAATCACTGCGCAATTTTTTCAAAGTAGAAGTAACATGGTCCTCAAACCCAGCGTCATTTAGCGGTTTCTCATTCCATGGTTCTAGTCCTTCTTTTTCTGGATTTAGTTCAATTAATTGCTTCCATGCGTTTTTAGCTGTTTGTTCATGTCCTGTATGGTAGGCGGATTGGGCTAACCAATAATAATAACTAGAATCCCCTTCGAACCCAAACTTTTTTAAATTGTTTAACCAAATGTAAGCTTGCTGATATCTTCCGATTAACGCAAATGTTGCACCTAATTTATACTTATGTTCGATTAATATCGGCTGGACCTTTTCCAAGCCTTCTATCAATACTTCCAATTCTTCATCTCTTCTCTGATGATAAAGAAAAACAGCCAAATTACAAATGCCATGGAGGTTTCCAGGATTTTTAACTAGGAGATCTTCTAAAACGTTTGCGGCATTTTCCATATCTCCTAAATAAAAATACCCTAGTGCAAGATTATTGTATGCAGACCAAAAGTCAGGGAATTCAGCTATTAAGCTTTTTAAAATTTCTATCGCTTTATCAAAATTTCCAGATTCAAGGAGCTGTCTTGCTTGGTCTTGTTTTAAAATAAGCTCATCTTTAATCGGGAAAGCATTATCCTCTTCTTCATCTGCTCCAATAATAAAAAGTAAATCCTCTGCATCTTCAATAAACTCTCCATATGGATCTGTCTCTAGATAAGTCTTTACATGCTTATGTGCCTCATTAAATAAGCCGAGCTCGGCGTAATTATTCGCTAAAAAATAGTAACATTCTGTCATACTAGGATCAAGTTCATCAATGATTTGTTTGAAGAGATCATTAGATTCTTGATATTGTTCTAACTGCATATATACTAAGCCAAGTTGACAGGCAATCATTGGTTCATAAGGCTCCAGTTGAATCGCACGTTCCAAATATTTTTTTGCTCCTGTCAAATCATGGCGATGAAAAGCATTTATTCCTTTATTAAAATAATAATCACCCGTAGGTATAAATGACAAGACAACACCATTTTCTTGTTTAATCTTTGAGTCTTTTGCCATGAAAGTCCCTCACAAATATTTCGTAGTTAACTTCTGTAGTATAACATATAAAATAACAATGATTAACAGGCAAACTGAGAATAAAGAAAAAACCCCAATTTAGGGGATAAGGTTACCGTATATTGGGTCATCTTTCCATCGACTGATCATTTCTTCTTTTGTATAGATGATGCGCATCGGATTTCCCCCTACAAATGCGCCTGCTGGGACATCTTTATGTACTAGCGTACCCGCGGAAACAATAGCACCATCACCAATTTCTACTCCAGGTAATATGGTAGAATTTGCACCAATCATGACTTCACTGCCGATTTTCACTTCTCCAAGGCGATACTCTTTTATTAAGTATTCGTGAGCAAGGATGGTCGTATTGTAGCCAATCACAGTATTTTTCCCAACAGATATTTTTTCTGGAAACATCACATCAAGCATAACCATTAAAGCAAAAGATGTTTTATCGCCAATTTTCATCCGTAGAAAAGTACGGTACAACCAATTTTTCATTGCTAAAAAAGGGGTATACCTAGCCAACTGGATTACGATAAAATTTTTGACCACCTTCCAAAACGGAACGGTCTTATACACATGCCACAATGAATTAGAACCGGAGACTGGGTAACGTGTCGTTTTTCGCATTAAACACTCACTCCAACGATTTTAAGAAGATCGCCCATATGATCTAATATATAATCTGGCTCGTAGCTTTCAATATAGGCACGTCCTTTTGCAGACCAAGCTACACCTACTGATAATGTACCTGCATTCTTTCCCGCTAAAATATCATGGTAATTATCCCCTACCATAATTGCTTCATTCGGGGTAGAGTTCAATAGTTTCAATGCTTTTTCAATTGGTTCGGGATGCGGCTTCTCAAATTCTACCTCATCCAATGTAATAATCACTTCAAAAAATTGATCCAGTTTCATTAGCTTGAGTCCTTTTAAAACAGTATCTCGCTTTTTCGTTGATACGATTCCTAATTTAAATCCGTTTTTATGTAACGCCTGAACCGTTTCAAAAACACCTTCAAACTCTTTCACTAATGAATCATGATTTTCGAGATTGAATGTACGGTAAGTATGAATCATTTCTTCTGTTCGTTCCAAATCAATCTTAGAAAAGGTAGCATATAAAGATGGTCCGATAAAAGGTAAAACATCTTCACGCTTATACTGATCAGGGTAATAGCTATTTAAGGTATGTAAAAAGGACGATATGATTAATTCATTTGTATCAATTAGAGTACCATCTAAATCAAATAAGATTGTCGTAATGTTTTTTTCCATTTTGCCTTCTCCCTTTCATATTTTATCTCTTTTCATAATAAATCATTTTTCAAGAATAACAAAAACTGTTTTCACATAGAGCCTATGAAAAAAAACTGGTATTTCACCAGTTTCCTCATTTAACCTTCAAGAATCTTTGACGAATTTTTTTTAGCTATCACTCTTCTATTCCAAATAAATCCAACAATAAGTGTTAATAAAATTGCCGTGACTAATCGAATAAGCAGCAATGGTAATACCGGAATCCCTAAAGGTAAAAAGATTAATGTATCCTCAACGACGGCGTGACAACCTACTAAAAAGATAAATGCTAAGGTTACGTCTTTTTTACTCACACCATCTTCCTTGACCGCTTGAATCATTACTCCTGCCCCATACGCTAATCCAAACAATAAGCCTGCGGCTAATGTAGTAGAGGTATTTTCTTTCATCCCGAGTAAACGAGTAAAAGGAGACATGATCCGTGAAAACCATTGTAAAACCTTTAAATCCTTTAATATTTGAATTCCTACCATAAGAGGTATAACAATTATCGCAAGTTGATAGACACCTAATGCCGCCTTTTCAATCGCATGTACAGAAATAGACCAAATACCTGATACTTGTTCTTCCTGTGGAGCAAGCATCCCATATTGAGCAGCTTCATGTCCGTCATTCCACACTAGATTAATAATAATGGCTGAAAAAACAGCTAAACCAATCCTTACAACAATCATTATCCAAACCTTTACGCCAACCTTTACCGCTACACTTGATTCTATCAATAGATTATGAGCAAATGAAAGCATAACTGCAATTGTAAATACTTCTTTAACCGTTAGATCAACCGACATTATCCCGGCAATTCCAGCATATAAATTAAGAAAGTTTCCTAGAACAATAGGAATTGCCGCATCACCAGATAGTCCGAAAATCCCCATTAATGGAGAGATAAGTCGAATGATCCAAGGTAATATTGGTGTGTATTGTAAGACCGCAACAATTAAAGTTACTGGAAAAATGATTTTCCCCAATGTCCATGTTGTTTTTAAACCTGACCAAAATCCCATTTTTAAGGATTGTACCATTTCCAATATCTCCCGTAATTCTATTTTCTAATCTCGATAACGCTGTCTCGCCATTCCGGAAACCCTTCGAACAATCCAAAGTACAATTCCAACAGCAACTAAAACGATTGAAATAACCTGCGCCATTCTTAAATCGCTCGTTAACATTAAGCTGTCGGTTCTTAATCCTTCTACAAAGAAACGTCCCACAGAATACCAAATAACATAGCTTAAGAAAAGTTCACCTCTCCGTAAATTCACTCTTCTTAATAGGATAAGAATAATAAACCCGACAATATCCCAAATCGATTCATATAAAAATGTCGGATGATAATAGGTTCCATCGATATACATCTGATTAATGATAAAATCAGGTAAATGTAAATTTTCGAGAAATGTTCGACTTACCTCACTACCATGTGCTTCTTGGTTCATGAAATTTCCCCAACGACCAATAGCTTGGCCAAGAATAATACTCGGTGCAGCAATATCGGCTAATTTCCAAAATGAAACGTTTTTAATTCTTGAAAAAATAATTGTTGTTATTATGGCACCGATTAAGGCTCCGTGAATCGCAATTCCGCCATTCCATATTTTGATAATATCTCCTGGATGCTGAGAATAATAACTCCATTCAAAGATAACATAGTAAATCCTAGCAGAAATAATCGAAATCGGAATGGCCCAAATTAACAAATCGGCAAACAAATCTTTGTTCAGACCAAGTCTTTCAGATTCTTTCATGACTAAATATAAGCCTAACGCAATACCAACACCAATAATAATTCCATACCAGTGAACAGAAATTTCTCCTATTCGAAAAGCAATGGGATTTAAAGGGGTTATAGTGGATTCCATATATAAAAAACTCCTTTCTTAAAAAGAACATTCTTACATTTCTTCACGATCGCCTTCATCAATAATGACATCTGCCAAACGATCAGTAAATTGTTGGGCTGCATTCACTCCCATACGTTTCAATCGATAATTCATAGCTGCTACTTCAATAATAATACCTAAGTTTCTTCCCGGACGGACAGGGATCGTTAGCTTCGTAAGCTCGGTATCAATGATTTTCATTTTTTCTTCATCAAGACCGAGACGATCATAATGCTTAGTCTGATCCCAAAGTTCAAGATTAACAACTAAAGTAATTCGCTTATGACTTCGAACAGCACCCGCACCAAACAATGTCATTACATTGATAATACCTAAGCCGCGAATCTCCAGTAAGTGTTCGATTAAATCAGGTGCATTTCCCACCAGTGTATCAGTATCTTCTTGGCGAATTTCTACACAATCGTCGGCCACAAGTCGATGTCCCCGTTTCACCAGCTCTAAAGCGGCCTCACTTTTACCTACACCGCTTTTACCAGTAATTAAAACTCCAACACCATAAATATCCACAAGTACTCCATGCACAGCAGTAGTCGGTGCAAGCTTAAATTCAAGATAGTTCGTTAAATGACTCGAAAAACGGGTGGTTTTCATCGATGTGCGCATAAGTGGAACAGAATATTCCTCTGAAGCTTCAATTAATTCTTCTGGAACATCCATTCCTCTTGAAATAACGATCCCAGGAGTAATGTCGTTACAAAGCTTCTCAAATCGAATTTTGCGATCTTCAGGATCTAATCGTTCGCAAAAGATAATTTCAGACATACCAAGGAGCTGGATACGTTCTGCAGGATAATAGTTAAAGAAACCAGCCATCTCTAATCCTGGACGTGAGATATCACTTGTTGTGATAGGACGATGGATTCCTTCCTCCCCGCCAATTAACTCTAAATTAAATTTTTTAATAATATCCTCAATACGAACCTTTGCCAAATCGGCATCCTCCTTACAAATGAAAGTAAACCTAAAATTTATTTTAGCATTTTACTGCTGCGTAAAACCACCATAAAAATTTCCTAGATATATGGGTGTCGATAATTAGGTGAGATATCTATTATATAGATAAAGTAAAAAGGAGAGGAATTAGTTTGAAGATTATGCTTGATGCTGGGCATGGGCCAAATACCCCTGGAAAAAGAAGTCCTGATAATTTTAAAGAATTTACATTTACAAGTGCAGTGGCTAATTATGTAAAAGCTCTACTCGAAAGCTATGAAAATGTTACTGTATGCTTCGCACATTCCAATAAAGAGGATGTCCCATTAAAAGAAAGAACAGATAAAGCAAATCGATTGCAAGTTAATTGTTATGTATCTATTCATGCTAACGCCTATGGAACCATCTGGAATAATGCCAATGGAATCGAAACATATGTTTATCCTTCAAAGCCAAAGGAAGCGTTAGAGCTTGCTAACCGTGTACAAAAAAATCTTATCATTTCTACCGGACTCACTGATCGCGGGGTCAAAACAGCAGATTTCCACGTTTTACGAGAAACGAGTATGACAGCTATTCTCGTAGAATGTGGATTTTACACAAACAAGGAGGAATTAGTTCTTATCCGTTCCGATGTTTATCAAAAAAACTGTGCTGAAGCCATTGTAAAAGGCATTGCAGACCAATACAAACTAAAAAAGAAGAAAACAACCCCGCCTAAAAAAGAAACAAAGATTCTCTACCGCGTTCAAGTAGGGGCCTTTTCAGAAAAAAAGAATGCTGATAACCTCATAAAGGAATTAAAAGCTAAAGGTTATGAAGCAATCATTGTGACAGTTTACCAAGAATAACAATTACTCTTCTGAGAAACAAAATAAGGTATGGAACCACATATGGATCCATACCTTTGTTTATTGAATAAATATCGGTCAATTTCTCGATATATCGGTCAAAAATCGAAAAATATCGGTCAATTCACCATATAAATCGGTCAAATACAGAAATTATCGGTCATAAAATAATAAATTACTTCCTACGATCTTTTTCAAAAATTGCTTTTTGTATTATAAGATTAGCAATAGACATAATCACTGCAACTAAAAAGGCTGTTCCGAAGCTACTAAATTCGAAGGCACCTCCCATTAGTCGTTCAGTCATTAGCAATGTAATTGCATTAATAACAAAAAGAAAAATTCCTAAAGTTACAATCGTAATCGGAAAGGTTAAAATAATTAATATCGGACGAACTAACATATTTAAAATCGATAAAATAAAACTGGCAATTACTGCAGATCCAAAGCTTGCTACCTCAAACCCGCCAATGTAACCTGCTATTGCAACAAATAATAATGCATTAATCAAAATCCCTATTAACCATCTCATCTAACAACAACCTTTTCTTTTAGAGTACAAGCTTCTTGTTAATATTCTATGCAGGAAAATTAAATATATTTCTTCAGAAGAACAAAAGCGCAAGCGCCTTGCTCATCGGCGTACGGATTTCGTAGGCTTCGACTGAGATAAAGGAGACACGACGAGGAACGAGTCGATGTTGACTTATCGTAGGGAGAAGACGGAGAAATCCGCTAGCCGATAGGCGCTGGAGCTAGACGTAAACCTCGCTCTTCATAAAGTTATCCACAGTGCGAATATTTTATAATTTCCTAAACGAAAATTAGGTATCCCATAAGTGTCAAACACTTATAGGACACCCTCATTTATCTTACTCTTTATTTTCTTCTGAATGAAACATTTCATTAGTTTGAACAAAAATTGAGCCTGTTTTTGTGTCAGCAAATATATGAAGCGGAGATTCTGATATCCCCTTACGTTTAAATCTTATTTGCTTCTGAACAACCTCTTTTTTCTCTTCTATTTTATCTATATCCTCCAGAGCAACCTTTATATTTCCTAAATTCGATTTACATTCTCCCTCTATACTTATATCACTTGGGACGTAAACATTGATATTACCGGATACAGCTTTCAAATGTAGTGTATCTGTTTCTTGATTGTGTAATGCACAGCTTAAATTCCCATTTAGCGTCTGCAAATCAATCGTATGATATTTCCCCTCAACTGTTATACTTCCATGCATGGATTCGGCTGTAAGACGGTTTGCTTGGGATTCCTGGACAATAATCCTTCCGTTGACCGTTTCCGCATCTATTTTTTCAGTATCTACATTTTTTAACATTATCTTTCCATTAGCTGTCTTTGTTCTCAAATCATCTACTTTCAGCCCTTCACCTTTCACACCCCCATTAAATGTTCGGAAGGAGACTTTTTCATACTCTGTTTTTGGAACATATACAACAGTATCTACTTTCATCCATTTCGATTGAGTGGAAAAACGAAGCAATCCATTATCTATATAAAACGAGCTATTTTCTATAAAGAATGTCCTTGCTTCATCACGATTATCTTTACGATATACCTTTGCCTGACATTCTACTCGAATATCCGGATGATCCCACGCTTTTACTTCTACCTGTCCATTAGCAATATCAATATCGATATTTGTCAAATTAACATTCGCTTGTTGAAATACATGCGGAAATTCTACTGATTGATTAAATTGCAAATCAATATCTTTAATTTTCTTAAAAGCCGAATTTACAAAATCCATGATTTTATCTCTTGCATCAGAGAACTGTGATGAAAATCGATCTTCATTATTTTCCTTACCACTCTGGTCCTGTTTCTGCTCTGAATCAGAAACAACCTCTTCCAGTACTTTTTCATCTTTACTTTCCTGTTTTTTTTCTAATGCATCTAGTAAAATAAGGGCTTCATCTGTAGATAATTTTCCATCCCTCACCAAGTCAATAATGCGTTTTCTTTCCTCCTGCATTGCTGATTCCTCCTTATGAGTAGGTTATATAAAAACCATTAAAGTAATACCTTATACCCTTGTCTTATTACTTACGATTAGGGCAATTGGAAAGTTTCAATGCTTTTAATCTTACTTCATTTTGACATATTATTCTAAGTGGTTCATCGGTCTGAGGATGGAATTAAAATAGAGCTTAATATTTAATCTTCCTCTAAATCAACCTTACTCCATTTACTTTTGAATATTCCGATCCCTTTTGCCCAAAAATAAATAATGGCCATACCACAACATGATTTTTAGAAAATACAGTAGAAAGATGGGGAAGCTTCTTGATAAATATGTTTCGGATGCTAAAAAAGCGGCAATTTAAAAAAAACGATTTCAACTCAATGGGATATGCTATTGTAAAAAACAAAGAAAATAAAAAGAACGCTACAAAGATTACTGTGATCACACCAGTATATAATGCTGAGAAGTATTTAAAAAAGACCATTGACTCAGTTATTAATCAATCCATTGGTTTTAACCATATTGAATATATCCTTGTTGATGATGGTTCTACCGATTCTTCTAGGAATATTCTGTTAGATTACTCATCCAAATTTGAAAATATCGATGTTGTATTTTTGAAATCCAATACAGGCACACCAGGTCACCCTCGTAATATTGGTATTCAATTATCTAATTCCAAATACATTACTTTTTTAGATGCAGATGATTGGTTAGAACCAAGCGGTCTAGAAATACTACATACTATCTTAGAAGAGACAGGTGATGATTATATTGTCGGCAAAACGATTCAGCTTCAATCAAATAGAACTAAAATAGTCGGAGAGCATGAATCTTGCAAAGAAAGACGCGGAATCTCACCATACTCCATTCCCCATATCTTTCAACATTTAGGACCTAGAGCAAGAATGATAAGAGCAAGTATCATTAAAGATAATCATATAACGTTTCCGAAAATGAAATTTGCTGAGGATAAACAATTTTTTATTGATGTTCTAATAAACTGCAATACGATATCTACTACAGAACAGCCTATTTATTATTTAAATCGTTTGGATGATAATAAAACTCGTTTAACAAAACAAACAAACATTATACAAAAGACAAATTGTAATCTGAAAGTTATTAAATATGTAATCAATAAAAAATTGGAAATTGAAAAGGAGAAAATGATCTTAAACCGATTATATGAATTTGATTCAATCACAAGATTTTTCACTACTCCTCATTTTCAAAAAACGAGGCTAAAACCAATTTATTACTATAAATTTAATAAAGTGCTGAAAACAACTAAAGGATTAAGGTATGAGTTTTCAGAGAACTTTTTTCAACCGATAAACAAAGTAGTCTATCAACTTTTTTGCGAAAGAAAATATAAAGATTTAGTAAAACTCTTTGAGTGGGAAAAGGAGGAAAAAGTAAAGGATTTTATCATTAAAGATACCCTACCATATGTTGTTGCTCCATTTCTTGAAAACAAATTTAGATATATAAGAATTCCTATGCTTGCTTTTTCTATAGAGGATTATATTCATGACAATAAATACTGTCTACATTTTAAGGTTTATGGGGATTTTTTAGGCACGATTACTGATTTGGTTATAAGAAATCGAAAAAATATCATTCTCGAATATTCACAGCCAGTTATTATTGATAGGAGCGGTAATGGGAAGCTAGAGTTGGATCTCGGTTTACTTTCCGAGCTTCCTTCCTCAAATTATGAAATATTTTTAAAATATAGTGATTATAATAAACTTCATATTAGAAGAGAAAATGATGATATTCAAGATGAGTATCGAAACCGTGACTATATTTTTTACAAAACGATTTATTCAAACGTTGGATTAAGAATTAAATAAAAAACTCCCTTAACTATACTTGGATATAGTTAAGGGAGTTTTTACAAGTCACTAACTTGATATTTTTATGCGTTAGAAGGGTTACTTTCTAGTTCCCTCAATTTACTTCTTTTTTCTAATACAAGCTGTTTAAAGTTCTTTTGTTCTTCTTTAGACATAGCTTTGAATTCTTTTAAAAACTTTTCATACTGTGGAATAATTTCCTTAATAGTTCCGTAAGCCTTTACCTCTCCAGCTTCAAGCCACAATGCCTTTTGACAAAACTTCTTGACCTGCCCAATCGAGTGACTAATAAAAAAGATCGTTTTTCCTCTCTCTTTAAACTCATTCATCTTATCAAGACACTTATCCGTAAAGGTTTGATCTCCAACAGACAGGGCTTCGTCTATAACTAAAATATCTGGATCGATATTAACCGATATAGCAAATCCCAAACGAGATTTCATACCGCTTGAATAGCTTTTGACAGGCTGATCTATAAATTTCCCAATATCAGCAAACTCAATAATTTCAGGCATCAATTTACGTATTTCCTTTTTATTAAATCCCAACATCAAACATTTCAATTCGATATTTTCTCTACCAGTTAATTCATTATTTAATCCTGAATTTATGGCGATTAAAGACGCTTGGCCTTTAATTTCGATCGATCCAGAGGTAGGTGGAATAACACCCGTTATTAAGTTTGATAAGGTTGATTTTCCTGCTCCATTTACACCAATAACACCAATTACATCTCCATCATATGCAGTAAAATTAATGTTTTGCAGAGCATAAAAATTTTCTCCGTATCCATCTGGAAATATGATATCTAACAGCTTCTCCGAATTTTTATTATACATTTTATATTTTTTCGTTACTTTTTCAAAAATAACTGAATGACTCATCGTTTCTCTCCATTTAAATATTATTCTATTATTGCGAGCAGGTTACTTCGATTATAAGAAATCTACGAAGCGGTCTCTAAACTTAACATGTAAAATGGAACCGAAAAACAGTAATACAATAACTATTCCCCAAAAATAAAGCGTATATTCCCAATGATCAACAGGATACCATGACAACCCTAGAATAGATGCTCTATATCCTTCAACTAAATAATATATCGGATTTAGCTTCATAATGGTTTGAATAATAGCTGGATGAATATTATAAGGCGGCCATAATATTGGCGACAAATATATTAATATACGAACTGTCGAAGTAATTAACATTTGAAAATCTCGAACAATTGTCGTAAGTGTTGATGTTATTAATGATAATGATATTAAAAATATCACTGTTGCGACGATAAAGTATGGCAATTGAAGATAATGGATGTTAATCGGATACCCTAAAAATTGAAAAATAACAAGTACTACTCCAAGTAACATTAAATGCTGGTACAACTTTGCAAAAATCACATAAGTGGGAATGACACTCATCGGAAAGCTCATTTTTGAAATCATTTTAATTCTTGAATAAATAGATTTAGACCCTTGAGTGATCGATTGATTGACAAAGAACCAAGCGACTATCCCAGACAGCATCCATGGAAAATACTTAATACTATCTCCAGATAAGTCAACATCTGCCCGGCTGCCACCATGAATCCCAAATCCAAAAACAAACCAATAAATAGATATTTGAATCATAGGATTAATAATTTCCCATAATATCCCTAAATAATGATTACGGTTTGCACTCTTCAATTCATAAACAGATAATCGTCTAGCTAAATAAAAGCTTTTAATTTGTTCTTTTATTACGGTTATTACAGAACGCATATGTTTTTCCTTCCTGAGCTTTAAATTTACTATTATGCATAAAAAACATTATCTGAATCACCATTTTATCATTTATACGTGTAATTGTCATATTAATTTAGCAGCCGTTCCTTTCACCAAACTCCTGATAGTAGCATATATCAAAAAAATCCCCCATTCAACGAGAAAGTTAAATGGGGATGCAGATAATGCAATTTATACAAACTAAACCAATAATTTGATATTATTTTATTTTCCTGTAAATACCTTCTCAACCACTCTTTGTGATGATACTCCAGATTCCAAATAACAAAACCTCTCATAAAACTCATTAAAAGAAACAGGTAGTTGATAATTATTTACTTGCATATCTTTTATCGTCTCTATTACTTGTGTTGTTGTTTTAACTAGCGGACCTGGTGCATTTTTCTCAAAATCAAAGTAAAAACCACGTAAATTATCACGATAATCTTCAATATCATAAACAAAAAAGAGCATTGGGCGTTTTAAATTAGCATAATCAAAGAATACTGAAGAATAATCTGTGATTAATAAATCAGAAATGATATATAACTCATTAATATCCGCATGATTAGAGAAATCATAAGCAAAGTCTTTGTAAGGCGATAGATCCATATTTTCAGCTACCAAGTAATGCATCCTTAAAATGACTACAAACTCATCGCCTAACTTTTCACGCATTAAATTTAAATCTAACTCTAAATCAAATTTATATTTTCCTTTTGCATAAAATTGATTATCTCTCCAAGTAGGTGCATACAAAATCACCTTTTTATATAGAGGAATACCAAAACTTTCTTTTAAACTTTCTATCGTCTCAGGATTATTACATTTATTTAAATAATCATTTCTCGGATAACCAGATTCAATCATTTCTTTCTCAAACATAAAGGCTCTCCGAAAAATTTCAGTTGAATAAGCATTTGGTGATATTAAATAATCCCATTTACTTGCCTCTCTAGTAAAATTTCGTTTATATGTCGAAGTGGTTGTACCAGGCATATGAACTTCATCCATATCAGCTGCTAGCTTCTTTAAAGGTGTTCCATGCCATGTTTGCAGATAAGTCGTATGCTTCGGTTTAGGAATCCATAATGGTAACCGGCTGTTTGAAACCCAGTATTGTGCACGCGCCATTACATATAACCACTTTACAGAAAAACGCCGTACATAAGTAATATCTTTATCAACAAAATTATGTTTATATCTTATATCGAAACTCCAATACATTTTATATTCCGGGTGGTTTTCTTTTAAATATTCGTAAATCGCTCTCGGGTTGCAACTGTATTGCTTACCTAAAAAGCTCTCGAACACGACCAGATTTTTTTTCACTGGCAAAAGTCCGAGAACGATAAATACTTTCTTATATATTTTTTTGGATATGGAATGTCTTTTAAGTTTCAAAAAAAATCTTTTCCCGATATCTCTCAATTTATTTTTTTTCATAGGTTAAAACACCAATATTCTAAGCATTTTTTTCAGTACTGTTTAAAAACATATTATTTTCAAAAAGACTATTAACTAAATTCTCACTAGATCTTCCTAGGGAATATTTATTCCATGTTCTAGAAAAATCACGTATTTTCTCATAATCAAATTGATTATTTTTAATGACTTCAATAATATCTTTAGTTTCATATACAACTGGACCCGGAACCAAATCTTCATATCGTCCCCAGAAGCCTCTTTGTTCCTGATATTCTACTAAATCATATGGATAAAAAATCATCGGTTTCTCTAATAACGAAAATTCATATGGAATTGATGAATAATCAGTAATCAAATAATCAGTTAAAAATAATAGATCATTTACATTGGCATATGTGGAATAATCAAACACAAATCCCTCTAGTCGTTTTTCAATTATAGGCCTGTTCTTGATGGCTGGATGCAGTTTGATTAATACGACATAGTTCCCCGACAACTCCCTGCACATCTGATCTAAGTCCAACTGAAAATCAAAACTATCTAAGCTATCATCACGAAAGGTTGGAACATAGAAGATGATCTTCTTATCTTTGAGCTGTGGATTTTGTCTAAAGAGTTCTCTTCTTTTCATTTCTTGATGTTCTTGATTATAAAATATATCCGTTCGCGGGATACCGGTATATAAAATATTATTTTCGGAAAGATTGAATGCCTTTTTAAAAATCTCCGCCATTTCATCGGAACCTACGATTACTTTATCAAACTGATTATATACTCGTTGAAAACGTTCTTTTGCACGCTTTGTTCTTAAAGAAACAGACTTATCCTTTAATCCGAATGTCTTAATAGCTCCTGCTGCATGCCATAGTTGAGTGCATTGCACTCCATCTTTAAAGGAAACTGCTGATAAAAAACCAAAATAATTGTCAACAATGATATTCTTCGAAATAGCAAGATAGTATATAGCTTTTACCATGTCAATTATATTTTTTGATTCAAATAACAAGACTTGTGCATCCACATTATTTTTAATTACATTGAAGCTTGAAGATTCACAGAGAAATACCACTTTTTGTCGTATTTTTCGCCTTTTCATTTCCTCATACACAAAGAGACTATTATCCTTGAAAGAAACGACAAACACGATTTTATCTTGTAAAGGAAAAAGTTTAAAAAAATTAAACTGTATTTTAAATAGCAATAAATACAGTTTAATCAAAAATTCTCTAACCATTTTTCACAGAAAATAAATCCTTTTTTATTTTCGTTGTTGAAATTCCTACTGTTCTCGGTAAATAAACAACTTCACAATAGTCCTTTAAAAAATCAAACTTTCCTTTCCAATCATCACCCATCACAAATATATCCACATCATTATTTACAACATCTTGAATCTTTTGTTCCCAAGTATTTTCAGGAATCACCTCGTCAACATAGCGAATAGATTCAAGAATCAACTTGCGATTTTCATAACTGTGATAAGCTTTTTTATTTTTAATATCGTTAAATTCATCTGTTGAAATAGCAACGATTAAATAATCGCCTAATTCCCTTGCTCTCTTTAATAAGTTAATATGTCCCCAATGAAGTAAATCAAAGGTTCCATATGTTATTACCTTTTTCATTTCAACCTCTCCTCTTACAGTTTGGTTCATAATGATCCTATTACTATTTGAGTTAAGAAACATTAATAAAAAAATCACTTAACCTTTATTATAATCGAAATAAAGGTTCTTTCAAATACAAAAAGTGACAAATTTCACACAGAAGTTCATCAACTTCCTTCAAAATAGGTATTTTTATATATTTTTTATGTTTTAATAAAAAAACATACTCTTTTTATCCGTTCCTTTATTTACCAAATCTCAGTTATATGAACATCGAAATAAAGAATTATCTTTAATCTTTTGTCTTGTTCAATTGGATTTCTTTAATTAAATCCACCCACAATTTTCCTATATTTTCGATTTCAAATCGTTTTACATTTACAAGTGCATTTTCAGCAAATTGTTTTCTCTTTTCTTCATTTCCGATGAGGTCTAATAAAGCATCTGCAAATGCGTCAACATTACCATTTTCGACTAATATGCCATCTTCATCATTTGAAATAATCTCTGCTGGACCTTTCGGACAATCAAAACTAACTACTGGAACCCCACATTGCATAGCTTCCACAATAACCATTCCAAAACCTTCAAACCGGGAGCTCAATGCGTAAATAGAGCTCTTAGATAGCTCTCCCTCCATATCCTGAGTGGCACCCATAAGATAAACATGATTATATAAACGATTTTCAGTAATCAATTGTTGCAGGTTTGTTTTTTCTCTACCAAATCCAAATATTTTTAATTTCCAATCTGGAAAATACTTGTTTACTTTACTAAATGCCTCAATTAACATATCAAAACCCTTTTGGGGTGCAAGCCTTCCAGCTGCTAAAATAACTTTATCATTTAAAGGCGATATCGTTCCATTAAATTTTGGTATCGAATTCGTAATTTTCCTGACAATTACACCACTATCAGAAAATATTTTATCATAGTCCTTAGTATCATCGTCTGTAAGTGTAATCAAATAATCTAAATTACGATAATGTTTTTGTATAGACTTTTTCAATTTATCTGGATATATCCCAAAATTTAGATGTTCTTGACCGACAAGAACAACATTCTTATTAGCATATTTTGAAGCAAAAATATTAAAGCTTGGACGAGTAGTAATTAATATTCCAGAATCGATTGATTTAATAAAGTTGTACAATTTTATATCTGTTAAAAGTGAAAAAAATGTATATGCCTCGTCATCTGAATGGATAAGTCTGCTTTTCGATTTATTTAACTTGTTTATTACTTTTGATTTTAAATCTTTTGGTTTTTTATTTCTGCCAACATCATCATGTAATATTGTCACCTTAATCCGTGGATCAATGGTGAAAAACTCTTTTGCACGTCTACGTAGTACACTTACTATTTCTACATCATATTTATTTTCCACTAAATAATTCGCCACATTTAGAACAGTTCTTACTGTTCCACCCATACCATAAATATCGTATATTAAAAAATATATTTTCAATTTTATTCACCTGCGCTGATTCTTTTCGAAAATTATTTCGATAGCACGTTGTGAGGCATGTCCATCGTCTAAATTACAAAATCTATCTTTGAAATTCTCGTATTTCTCACTATATTCATCCCTTAAATCCTCAATGTTCGCGATAGTTTCATAAAGCTCACTATCACTTAATACAATCGGTCCTGGAGCTTCTTCCTGAAAATCAAAATAAAACCCACGCATTTTTGAACCATATTTTAATAAATCATAAGTGTAGAATATTATAGGCCTATTTAAATTAGCGTAATCAAACATAACAGAAGAATAATCCGTAATTAGTATATCAGAAATTAAATATAGCTCTTGTATATCATCATAATAGGTTACATTGTAAACCAAATCTTCAAAACCAAGTAAATGTATTCTTGCAGCATCAAAATAATGAAGCCTTAAGAGTAGTACATATTCATCGCCAAATCTTTCTTTGAATTGATCCAAATCGAATCTAAATTCAAAAGGTGAAGACTTTTTACTTCCTTTACGATCATCATCTCTCCACGTTGGGGCGTATAAAATGACCTTCTTACTAGGATCAATATTAAGTTGTTTTTTTATTTCCTCTACTTTTTTTACATTGTCATTCCGATAAAAAATATCATTTCTAGGGTATCCAATTTCTAAAGTCTTTTTATTATAGTTATAAGCCCTCTTTAGAATTTCAGCTGTATAATGGTTTGGAGCAATTAAATAGTCCCAACGCTTTACCCTATTTAATAATTCTATAGATGTATTTTCCGCATACGCAACAGAATCTGGATCTACATCTAATCCAAGCTTTTTCAATGGAGTACCATGCCATGTTTCCACATGAATGGTGTCACTTCTCTTTTTGTAAAAATCCGGGAAGTTTCCATTATTAACAAAGTATTTGGCGGTTGCCATATAAAAATAATATTTAAACGAATGAGGCTTTACAAGAATAGGATTACCAGGCAAATCTTTTTGCAGATCCTTCATGACCCAAACCGCTTTTATATTTTTATTTTGTGATAACATTTCCTCATAAATTGCCTTAGGATTACATGCGTAGCTATTTCCATAATAACTTTGGAAAATATACGTATTGGACTGGATAGGAAATAACTTGTTTAAAATACGGTAAGAAGCAACATTTCCCTTCTCCATCATCTTTTTGATTCTTGTAATTTTATTAAGTCTATCTTCAAATGATTTATCGATTTTCTCTGGACTAATATTTAAAGTGAATCTGGATTGAATTTTTCCAAAATCAAGTTTACATATTAACGAATCAAATTTGATGTGATCTAATATCCAATCCTTCATATTGCTTAATTTTTCATCCGGATAAGTAGCAATAACAGAGAATTCAAATTCAACATTCGTCTTATTGGTTTTATGAAGTTTCCACTTAGCAGGCAAATCAAATGATTTTCCATATTTCCCTTTTATCGATATATATCCTTCAGCATGCTCGGATAATTCCTCATTAGGAAGCATAATATTTATTTTTCCGTTAATCTCCATATTCTGGTTCGTAATATTAATTCTGCTTATAGATTTTGAATATGTGTAGTTGCGTATTAATAAAGATACATCATTTTGCGCCGTGTAATATGGTTTTACAACAACTGCATCTGATTTATTATTTTGAACAAGCTGTTGTGGGAAACTGATAATATCCTTTTTATTAGAAATACGATCTAAACGAGACGATATTCGGTAATGTTTTTCCTCAATATCAATGAATAGGTCCCATACACCTTCCTTCAAACCATCATTACAAATCATTTCGTTAAGATTTGCTTTAAAGGTAAAATGGGAATTATTAATTTTAATAGGGAATTCATGTATGACATTCAAATTCCTTTTTTTCATTACGAGCAGATAATCACCGGTAATATTTTGAAAAAGAGGATGGTTTGATAGTAATACAGCATTTATTGTTATACTCTCAGGGTCGACAAAAATAGTGTCAATTTCTACATTTAGATTATGATTACTTATTACTAACAATAAAGATTTTGTTTTTTTATTTTTTCTTATGGTTACCTCTTTTTCATTACCGTTAGAATCCTTAAAAATTACCGACTGGTTTGGAAAAATTGAGTCATCTACCAATTGTATGGATGAGCTTTCAATTTTATTAAGATTATGTGTATCTTGTGTATTGTTCTTAAGTTCAATTGTAATGTCAATTTCGTTTCCTTCTATTACATCCAAATCCAAATCATTCAAGTGAATACTAGCGTTAAATCCAGCCCAATTTAATTGATCTCCTAAATCCTTACGTTCGACATTTTGTACTTGAAAACTTTTTTCGTAATCACCGTTCTCATTTCTTACAAGAATATTCTTAGTAATATTATTTTGTTTTGATGTATCCCATGATGGATAATAAGCATAGCCACTTAGTGAAAAGACTCCATTATTATTTATGTGAGCCTTTTCTATTTTTGTAATTACGCTTGGTTGTTCAATTTTAAATGACATATTCCCATTTTTCGTTGCATAGGGAACTATAACCCTAGGAGAATGATTATAAAAAAACAACTGTGATTCAAAATTTATATCTAGACATTTTAGCCTGTATTTTTTTGAATATCCATTTGCCTTAACAATAATATATACATCCCAAAAATTAGTGTCAGCAATCATTTCATTATTCCCTGCAATGTCTATAATTGTCTCATAGATATTTTTTTCATTTAGAGATTTATTATGGTTCAACGTAAAGAAAAGTTCTTGACCATTTTCCCTCTGTTTTAAAAATAATTCTAGATTGCCTTCTTCTATATCTATTTGTGAATTTTCACTTATTTGTACAAT
The DNA here is from genome assembly GCF_050281185.1 of Heyndrickxia sp. NPDC080065. Classification (NCBI taxonomy): domain Bacteria; kingdom Bacillati; phylum Bacillota; class Bacilli; order Caryophanales; family Bacillaceae; genus Heyndrickxia; species Heyndrickxia sp. NPDC080065. The sequence continues at coordinate 102,473 of NZ_JBNNWS010000016.1, forward strand.
CATTTTCTGATCATTAAATAGGATTGAATGCAAAAAGTAAAAATTTTCAATGACTTTTGGTTTCCATAAAGATTCTAGAAAACCCATCATAAAAACTCCTCTCAAAACTCATCATGAGCTCTTATTTAGGTATTATTTTTAAGATATTTTGGTCCCTTTATTCCCATTATCATGACAATAAGTAATATGCATATTCATTATACCGATTAATAATATCTGTACATTAAACAAACTTATGCAGGATAACAGATGATATAAATCTATGTTTCATTCCTAAAACACAATAAGTTATTCTAACATAAAATTTTTATTTTGTAATTTGTTTCTCAAATTCAACATTAGAAAGAATAGTAGATTTATTCCAATCAGAAAAAATCCATATTCCTCTTAATATAGCAATCAATCAAATAAATATTCTCTCTCCTCATAATTAATAAGAATTTAATAGAGACAGAAGTAATTATTTATTCTATTATAAATAGAGTAATAGAAAAAATTACATAATTTTCTATCACTCAAAATATGTAATTTCCAACCGAAAAAAGACTGTTAGTTACAAAATTTATTAATCTCACATTAACAGTCTATTACTAACTTTATAGGAGAGGGGATCAGATGAAAAAAATAGGAAAAGTACTAGTTTTAACATCAAGTATATTAATAGCTGCTCCTTTAATGTCCAATACACCATTTGACATTATAATGGCAGAGGCAAGCAGCAATATTAAAATGAAGAAAACTTCTTTTAAAACAACCGCTAATTTAAACATACGGAAGGGAGCAGGAACAAAATACAAAGTTAGTTATACTATACCGAAAGGAAAAATTGTAACATCTACCTTAAAAAATGGCACTTGGTACAAAGTAACATATACATATAAGTCAAAAGGAAAAAGTATAACTAAAACAGGCTGGGTTAGCCGAACTTATTTAAAAGAATATTATCAGTACACTAAAATAGCCAAATCGTATTATTTTACAAAAACGACGACGAAGCTCTACTCCACGCCTGATACAAAGAAGAAAGCAGTTTACACCATCCCGGGAAAGAACGGATTTTATTCTACTCAAAAAGTAGTGAATAGTGTTGGACAAACATGGTTCCGAATTTCTTATAAAGGAAAAGTACTTTATGTAAATAGTAATAGTGTCAGCAAAAACTCTTTTACATCGTTTGCCAAAACTAAATACACAGCCAATAAAGATACATACCTATTTCATTCCTATGGAAATGTAAATAAAAAACTAGTGAAAATTCCCAAAGGAACTATTGTCCAATCTACTAAAAAAATTAGCGATTGGTATAGTATAACTTTCAATGGGAAATCTGGATATATCTACATTAAAGATTTTTCCCCAATTGCTGTTATAACTGAAAAAAAGATTGAAGATACAACCTTTATTACAACTGCTGGATTAAATCTTAGAAAAACAGCAGATGTGTCATCTACTATACTAACTACAATCCCGAACTCAAAAATCGTAGTTGCAACCCATAAAGTTTCCAATGGATGGTATAAGGTAAGATACGGCAGTAAAATTGGCTATGTAAGTGGCAGCTATATCAAGGAAGTGAGAACTGGTGATCCAATAACGAGTCGAACTGGGTATCAATTCATTGATTTACGAACGAAGTCACCCGTAACAGCTAAGCAAATTAATGACTATATAGCAAAATATGTGAAGGCAACAGGTAAAATAAGTGTACTGACCGGTAAGGGGCAAGCATTTATTAATGCAGGAAACAAGTATGGAGTAAATGCACTTTATTTAGCTGCCCATGCGATTCATGAAAGTGCCTATGGAACCTCTAATATTTCATTAGGCAAAAATAATTTATTTGGATTTGGGGCCTATGATGCTACTCCATTTGTCGCTGCTTATCGTTTTGCAACAGTAGACCTTAATATTGACTATATTGCCCGGGAAATGAAAGCTACTTACTTAAACGATAAAAATTGGAAGTATAATGGACCATATTTAGGTTTCAGTACAAAAGATTTAAAAAATACACGAATCGATTCGAATAGTGAAGGAATGAATTTTTACTATGCAAGTGATCCTTATTGGGGTAAAACAATCGCTAAGCATATGGAGAATATACTACCTTTTGATAAAGCCTATTACAGCAAGGCTGTAGCGAATACTGTTGTTCCAGCTCAACCTGAAAAACCTGATGGCAGCGATATTTTTCCAAATGGGATCCAAGCAGTTGCCAATCAGGATATAGTATTAAATAGTAAACAAGGAGTAAACGATGCCGTTAAAAAGCTCAAGAAAAAATCAACGTTTTTCTTAATTGAAAAAACGAATGATTATTGGGTTAAAGTAAAGGTCGATAATAAAATATACTGGACAAATGATATTAATTTTGTTACTTACAAAAAATATTTATCTGTCCAAAATTTAGGAAGGGTTACTGCTACAGCATTAAATGTCCGTAGTGCTCCTAACTCAACCACTATAGGAACATTAAATCTTAATGACTATGTACAGATTGTTTTGCAAAAAGACGGTAAGCTAACAATGGATAGCACAAAAACTTGGTACAAAGTGACATTGGCTAATGGAAAAACAGGCTGGGTAAGTGCAAAATATATTGTGGATGAGCTTAAATAAAGCTAATTTATCCATTTGAAAAATTGTTTCCTCTAAACAGAGAGGATAAAAATATTACGCATAAAAAAGAAGAAGCACACTTTCTGCTTCTTCTTTTAATATTGAAACTTACGTTAAATTTACTCCTTGTTACTAATGAAATTTCTCTTAACTAATTCTTGTAAATAATTGATCATATCATTTCTTAAATCTTCTCTAGAGAGCGCCATTTCTATTGTTGTTTTAATAAATCCAAATTTTTCACCAACGTCATACCGTGTACCTTCAAAATTATATGCATATACTTTTTGTTTTTCGTTTAGTTTTTGAATGGCATCTGTTAATTGAATTTCTCCACCAGAACCAATTTGTTGTAAATCTAGGTAGTCAAATATTTCAGGTGTTAGTACATAGCGCCCCATGATGGCAATATTGGAAGGCGCCTCTGCAATTTCTGGCTTTTCCACAAAATTATTAACTTCATATAATCGTCCAAGTTGTTTAAGTGGATCAATGATACCATATCTATATGTTTCATTATCAGGAACCTGCTGTACTCCGATTACAGGAGAATCCACTTCTTGAAATACATTCATAAGTTGTTTTAAACAAGGTGTACTAGATTGAACAATATCATCACCAAGTAAAACTGCAAAAGGCTCATTACCAATAAATTTTCTTGCACACCAAATTGCATGCCCAAGACCTTTTGGTTCTTTTTGTCGTATATAATGAATGTCAACTTTAGAAGGCTGACGAACCTTTTCAAGAAGTTCAAACTTTTCCTTTTGAATTAAATTATCTTCTAATTCAAAAGCATAGTCAAAATGATCCTCAATCGATCTTTTACCCTTACCAGTTACAATAATAATATCTTCAATTCCGGATTCGACTGCTTCTTCAACAATATATTGAATGGTTGGTTTGTCTACAATCGGAAGCATTTCCTTTGGCATGGCTTTCGTTGCAGGAAGAAATCTTGTACCTAAACCAGCTGCCGGGATAATTGCTTTTTTTACTTTTTTCATTTCTGTTCACCTCTATTAAGTTGACTCTCCACTAAATTGTATTACATATCAGCTTTATTAAAAAGAGAAATGGTTGAAGATAATGTGTCTAAATAATAATAACATTATTGACTTATTTTTCAAAAACATGTAAAACCCTCTTTAGCATCTATGATTCAGGAGTAAAGAAAAGGGACGGAAACCAGCATCCATCCCTAGAGCAATTATTCATGAAAAATCTTTTCTACAACTTTTTTCGATGCTTCACCATTATCCCAGTCACAAAACCTTAGATAAAATTGGTCATAAATTTCTCGATATTGATCATTAACTTTATCAATGTTAGCAATAGCATCAATGACCTCATCAGATGTTCTTAGTAATGGACCTGGGACCTCATTTTCAATATTAATATAAAAACCTCTTAGGGTATCACGATATTTCTCTAAATCATAAGTAAAGAATAAAATCGGTCTTTTTAAATTAGCATAATCGAAAAATACAGAAGAATAATCTGTAATTAATATATCTGAGATTAAGTATAATTCTGCGATATCATCGTATTTTGAGAAATTATATGCAAATCCTTCTAATCCGCTTGTCTCAATGTCATCTGCAATAAAATAATGCATTCTTAAAGCAACTACATATTCATTACCAAGCTGCTCTTTCAGTTTTTGTAAATCTAATTTTAAATTAAATTTATATTTTCCAGGTTCATAGAATTCGTCATCTCTCCATGTTGGAGCATAAAGAATGACTTTCTTATCAAGGGGAATATTTAACTTCCCTTTAAGGCTCCTAATGTACGCTTCATTATTCTTTTGATATAAAATATCATTTCGCGGGTAGCCAAACTCTAACATCGTTTTCTCAAACTTAAAGGCCCTTCTAAATATTTCTGAAGAATATTGATTCGGAGAGATTAAATAATCCCAACGTCTAGACTGCTGATAGAAATGCTTTTTATAATTTGGATTGGCTGAATAGATATCATTCATATCAAACACCAGTTTTTTCAATGGAGTACCGTGCCATGTTTGTAAATAAATATTCCCCGGGCGTTTATTTAAATGTAATGGTAAACGTGAATTACTTACCCAATATTTTGATGTAGCTAGATAATAATAATAGGACAAGCTAAAACGTTTTACTTGTTTCGCATTTCCTTGAATGTCTCTTCCTTTTTTATTAAAAATCCAGACGTATTTGTAATTCATATTATTTTGTAACATATACTCATAGATGTATTTTGGACTATCAGAATAATTTTTTCCTAAAAAACTCTCGAAAACAATCGTTCTTTCTTTTAACGGCAACTTCATAAATAGTGTTCTGTATAATTGAATATAAATTTTTCGCTTACTCCCAATCGCCCTTTTTATATTTCTTGCAAAATGATGGAAGCTCATTAGCTTTGAGAATTGATCTTGTTTTCTTTTCAGCAAAAACTTAAATTCATTTCGTACAACCATGTTCAACCTTTTCCATTTTGACTGATCCACTTTTTCTGCAGAAATTGCAACTTCATTGAAATAGTTATTGATAATATCTCGTTTAGAAAATAGCATTACAATATTTTTTCTGTAAAAATTTAAAAATAACTCATCTAAATAAGTAATAGCACGATCATTGTTTTTATATTCTTCTTTTAAATCATTAAAAATACTTAAAAAATCCATTAAAATTTTTTCATTTTCACGCTGCATTATAGCTGGATTTGAGATTGGATCGTTGCGCAATCTTTTAAAATAATAACAGGATCGGACATAGGAAGTAGACTCCATACGTTGCACCATTTGAGTGATAAAGGGTAACTCGGAATAACATTCTACCTTCTCTGAAAATCTTAAATGATTTTTATTAACAAATTCCGTAGAAATTAATCTATGTAAAATGGAACAATTTCTAAAATGTCTGTTTAGGTTTGTAATTTCTACTAGCTCAATCTCTAATTCTATGTTTTTACTATCCTCTTTTGTTTTTATTTTCCTTTGCTGTCCGGAAATCATATTATTATCGCCGATGTTTTCCACTAACAACTGAATGGCATCAAGTGAAAGAAAATCATCACTATCAAGAAAATAAACATAATCTCCTGTTGCATTTTTTATTCCTAAATTCCTTGAATAACCGACTCCTTTGTTTTCACTTAAGTGAATGGAGTGAATTCTTTCGTCTTTATCGGAAAACTCTTTCATAATTTCCTGTGATTGATCTGTTGATCCATCATTGATTAACAAAATTTCAATATTTTTATAGGTTTGATTTACTACTGAATCTAAGCAATCCGATAAAAACTCAGAAGTATTATAGATAGGAATAATAATTGAAACTTTTTTCATTTTTTTTAGGTTAACTCTCCTTAATTTGATAATTTTGAGATGGCTTTTTAGATAAACAAAAAAATTCCACATAAAAGGAATTGTTAAAATTTACTTTTATTAAAAAACTTTCATCTAATATTCATTATAAATTTAACATAAATAATAAAAAATTTCATTTGTCTATTGAAATTTCCCTTTATCTTTATTTCAAAAAGAACAAAAATTACCAAGTGAAATTATAAAATCCTTTTCAACTACCCATACTATGGAGAGAAATGTAATGATCTTCCATAGGAAAGATGAATAAGAGTCATTGACTACAATTAATCAGCTTTTCATGGGTTTTGCGGAGGAAGAAATGGTTATCAAAAAAATTAACAGTAAAACATTAAAAAGGAGACTTTACTTTGTACTTAGCCCATTAAAAAGATATCTCCTTGATAAAGGATTTCGAAAACGAGCGATTTATACAAAATATATGAATAAGAAACCGATTAATGAAAAAATGATTTTTTACGAGGCATACCATGGTCAGAGTATGACTGGCAATCCATATGCTGTGTTCAAATATTTAATTGAACATCCGAGCTTTCAAAATTATCTGCATGTATGGGCTATTAAGGATAAAGCGGAAATTCAGGAAGATTATAAAAAAAAACCTAATGTATATTTTGTTCGTTATCAGAGTATTGCCTATGTGAAATGCCTTGCTACCGCAAAATATTTAATTAACGATACAACTTTCCCTTATTATTTCCACAAAAGAAAAGAGCAGATCTATGTTAATATCTGGCACGGTACTCCATTAAAAACGATGGGGATTGATATTAAAAATCGGGGGCTATCCGATCATAAAAATATCCAGAGAAACTTTTTATTTGCTGATTATATGGTTAATCCAAATCAATTTACCGCTGAAAAATTGCTGAAATCACATGAAGTATATACCATTTTCAATGGAAAGGTTTTGGATACAGGTTACCCTCGTGTTGATTTAATGTTTCATGCAGACAAAGAGAAATTAAGGAAAAAGCTGTCTATTCCTTCTCATAAAAACATCATTCTTTATGCCCCAACTTGGCGGGGAAAATTAGGAGAAGAGAAAAATGAAAGTGAAAAATTATTACATGACATTCAGCAAATTCAAAAGAATATAAGCGACGAGTACGTTGTTCTACTTAAATCACACTACTACGCTTACAAGTTTTTTAAAGAACAGAAAATGGAGTCTATATGTGTGCCAAATAGGATAGATACGAATGAATTATTATCGATTGTCGATCTTTTAATCACAGACTACTCCAGTATTTTCTTTGAATTTCTTCCAACAAACAAATCTATTATTTTTTACACGTATGATGCTGAAGAATATGTGGAGGAACGCGGCACATATATAGATTTGGATGAACTTCCAGGTCCTATTTGTAAAACGGTGAATGATGTAATTAAGAGTATTCATCATTTAGATGATGAAAAAAGACGGCATCAGGAATCATATGATATTTTTCTAAAAAAATATTGTTACCATGATGATGGTAAAGCAACATCTAGGATTGTTGATATTGTTTTTCTTGGAAAACCAACAGAACACCAAATCAAAGTAGGTACTGATAAAACAAAGATTTTAATTTATGGTGGCGGCTTTCTTAATAATGGCATCACTACTTCATTTATAAACTTATTAAATGCAATTGATTACAATAAGTATGATGTCACAGTTGTTGACTATGGAAATAATAATAAAGAGGAAAAATTAAATAATATAAAAAAAATTAATAAAAATGTTAAATATTTATATCGAGTCGGTTCATGGAATGCAACTCTATCCGATTGGTATCGGCATAGTTTGATGCTTCGCAGAGGGATTTACACAGAATTTATGGAAAAGACAGTACCGTCACATATGTACAAAAGAGAATTGGAGCGAATGATTGGCGGAGCTAAATTTGATATAGGCATTGATTTTAGTGGATACAGTCCATTCTGGGCTATCATTATGGCATTTGGCGATTTTAAAAAGAAAAGCATTTATTTACATAATGATATGGGACAGGAAATCCAGAAAAAGGTAAATAATAGATATCCTCACCGTAAGAATTTAAAGGTCATTTTTTCACTTTATAACTATTTCGATAAAGTGATATCAGTATCCAATCTTACAAATGAACAAAACCGGAATAGCTTAAGTCATATTGTAAAGGATCATTTTCATAAAATGGACTTTGTCATAAATACAATTGATTATAAAAAAGTTCTCTCAATGAAAAATGAATACCAATATGAATTTAGTATCGAAAATGATTTTTCAGCGATTAGTAGTGCAATTGAAAGAAACACATTTCCTATGCCTAATAAAAGTGACATCAACTTTATTAATATTGGAAGACTTGGTCCTGAAAAGGATCAAGAAAAATTAATAAATTCTTTTTCAGAAGTTGTTAAAAATAATGACTCTGTGAAGCTTTATATTGTAGGGGATGGGGTTTTGAAAGAGGATTTATTCAATCAAGTTGAAAGACTTAAATTAGAAGATAAAGTGATCTTTACTGGTCAGATTAATAATCCTTATTTTTTGTTAAATCAATGTGATTGTTTTGTTCTTTCGTCAAATCATGAAGGCCAGCCGATGGTTTTACTTGAAGCACTTATTTTAAAGAAGCCTATTATTGTTACTGATATACCAGGTTCTAGAAGTGTAGTTGGAGATGGATATGGGTTAATTGTTGACAACTCTGTTAACGGATTAATAAGTGGGATGAATCAATTTATAGAAGAAAGAAAGCTAGCTATGAATGATTTTGATTACGAGAAATATAGTGCTGAGGCAATCAATATGTTTTATGAAAAGGTTTGCAGCTTAGAAGCTGGAGGTGAAGGATGAGATTCAAAGAAATCGGCTAGTTAGCCGATTTCTTTATCTCACTAGTTATATTTTTTGTTTCAATAGTAATTCTTCCATAAACTTCAATACATCTTCTTGCAGTTCCTCATTTTGTAAAGCAAATTCAATCGTTGTTTTGACGAATCCTAATGTTTCACCAACATCAAAGCGTTTACCTTCAAAGTCGTATGCAAAGACACTTTGAACATCGTTTAATTTTTGAATCGCATCTGTCAACTGAATTTCTCCTCCAGCACCTGCTTCTTGTTTTTCCAAAAATGAAAATATTTCAGGTGTTAGAATGTATCGTCCCATTATTCCTAAGTTAGATGGTGCTGTTCCCGGATCGGGTTTTTCTACAAAATAATTCACTTCATACAGTCTGTCTTCTTGATTTGCCGGATCAATAATTCCATAACGATAAGTTTCCTCTTCCGGTACTTGCTGTACCCCAATAACCGATGAATTTGTCTCTTCAAATTGCTTGATTAGCTGCAGTAAACAAGGAGTTTCACTTTGAACTATATCATCTCCTAAAAGCACGGCGAATGGTTCATTACCTATAAATTTTCTCGCACACCAGATGGCATGACCTAAACCCTTTGGTTCCTTTTGACGGATATAATGGATGGTCGCTAAATTTGATGAGTATTGTACTTTATTTAACAAATCAAATTTTCCTTTATTAACTAAATTCAACTCTAATTCTGGAGCATTGTCAAAATGATCCTCAATTGCACGTTTTCCTTTACCAGTTACAATAATAATATCCTCAATTCCCGATGCAACCGCTTCTTCGACTATGTATTGAATCGTTGGTTTGTCAACTATCGGCAGCATTTCCTTTGGCATCGCTTTTGTTGCTGGTAAAAATCTAGTACCTAATCCAGCAGCAGGAATGATCGCCTTCCTAACTTTATTCATGCCTTCCCCCCTATTTTGATGATGTATAGCAGAAACATATGGTGCCTAATTTTTTGTGTATATTAATGTATGAATAATATGTTTGGAATAAAACTAAATAATTAAGACTCTTTTCTTAAACTTTTGCTTTTAAATCGAAAATCATAAGTAAGAAAGATATATCTTTTAAGAAAAGATGCCCTAAAGCTACATGATATTAGGATGATAGCCCATATACGAAATAGCAGCAGGTTAAAATCGGCTTTAAGATTTTTAACAATCAATGTGAAAACAGCCTTACATTAATATTTACAACAAACTTGATGAAATTTCCTTCTCGTTTCCTAGCGGACAATAAAAAAACTACTCCATTCTTACATGGAGTAGTTCTGCTCGTTATTGTTTGGCTTCATTTGAATAGATTGTTTCTTTTTGGATAAGTTCTCATTCTATATTAATTTTGGTGATAAGCTCTTTTCCCTATATAATAAATTCCATTCAAATTGGAAGATAAATTCGAATCGTAAAAATCCTAATACCGATTTTTACTTATTTTAAGAAACAACAAAGCTTACGAAAAGAGCCTTATTGTTTCACTTTCTCTTTTTCTTCCACTTTCTTATCCATTCGGATTCGATCTCTTTCTAAAATCGGTCTTAAATACTTTCCGGTATAGGATTCAGGGAGTTCAGCTATTTTTTCAGGTGTTCCTGTCCCCACAATGGTACCGCCTTTTGCACCACCCTCTGGTCCGAGATCGATTAGATAATCCGCGGTTTTAATAACGTCAAGATTATGTTCAATGACCAAAACAGTGTCACCATTATCGACTAGTCGCTGTAATACATCAAGAAGTCTTGATATATCATCGACATGAAGCCCTGTTGTTGGTTCATCAAGTATATATAATGACTTCCCATTCGATCTTCTATGGAGCTCAGATGCCAATTTAACACGTTGTGCCTCCCCGCCTGAAAGGGTCGTAGCAGGCTGCCCAAGTTGAATATAACCTAAGCCTACATCTAATATCGTTTGCAGCTTCCGTTTAATTTTAGGAATATTTTCGAAAAACTCTACAGAATCTTCGACTGTCATATTAAGTACATCTGCTATATTTATTCCTTTATATTTCACTTCTAATGTTTCACGATTATAACGCTTTCCATGACATACTTCACATGGAACATACACATCTGGAAGGAAATGCATTTCAATTTTAATAATTCCATCACCACGGCACGCTTCACAGCGGCCGCCTTTCACATTAAAACTAAATCGCCCTTTTTTATACCCGCGGATTTTTGCTTCATTGGTAGCTGCAAACACATCACGAATATCATCGAATACTCCAGTGTAGGTTGCTGGGTTTGAACGAGGTGTACGACCAATAGGTGACTGATCAATATCGATTACTTTTTCAAGATAATCAATTCCTTTTATCTCTTTATGCTCACCAGGCTTAGCTTTCGCACGATTTAGCTTTTGTGCCAAGGTCTTGTGTAAAACTTCGTTAACTAAAGTACTTTTCCCTGAACCTGATACACCAGTTACAGCTACAAAACTTCCTAGCGGGAACTTTACACTGATATTTTTAAGATTATTTTCTTTTGCACCCTTAATTTCTATATATCGACCATCAGGCTTGCGTCGATTAATCGGAAGAGGGATAAACTTTTTCCCTGATAAATACTGCCCCGTTAAGGAGTGAGGATCATTCATAACTTCCTCAGGTGTTCCTGCCGATATAATTTCTCCACCATGAACCCCAGCCCCTGGACCAATATCGATTAAATAGTCAGCAGCAAGCATCGTGTCTTCATCATGTTCAACAACAATTAACGTATTGCCAATGTCTCTCATATTTTGAAGAGTTTGAATCAGTCGGTCATTATCCCGTTGGTGTAAACCAATTGAAGGCTCATCTAAAATATAAAGAACACCTGTAAGCCTTGAACCAATTTGCGTTGCTAGACGAATCCGTTGTGCCTCCCCGCCAGACAAAGTTCCTGCTGCACGGCTTAATGTCAAATATTCCAAACCGACATTGACAAGAAAGCCAAGTCGTTCACGGATTTCCCGGAGAACTAAATTAGCAATTTGTTTTTCTTTTTCAGTAAGATCAAGCTGTAAAAATAATTGATCAGCATTTTCAATGGAGAGCTCTGTTACCTCTCCAATATGTTTGTTATTAATTTTTACGGCTAGGGTCTCTTCTTTTAATCGATAGCCTTTACACTTTGGACATGCTTGTTGTCCCATGTATTTTTCCATTTGCTCACGAATGTAATCAGAACTCGTTTCTCGATATCGTCTTTCTACATTTCGAATAACGCCTTCAAATTTGATATTGCCTTCGCGAATTTGGCCAAAATCATTTTCATAGCGGAAATAAATTGATTCATCACCACTGCCAAATAATATTTTATCCAACTGATCTTTAGGGAGATCCTTTACAGGCGTATCCATATCAATACCAAAATGAGTGCAAACCGCTTCTAGCAGTTGTGGATAGTACTGTGAACTTACCGGCTCCCACGGAGCAATGGCATGTTCTTTTAAAGAAAGTTCAGGATTAGGAATGATTAAATCTTTCTCTACCTCAAGCTTTGTTCCAAGACCATCACATTCTGGACAAGCACCGAATGGGCTATTAAAAGAAAACATCCTTGGCTCTAATTTATCAATTGAAAATCCACAATGTGGACATGCTAAATGTTCGCTAAATAAAAGTTCTTCTTCACCATTGACATCAATAATGACTTTTCCGTCAGCCAATTTTAATGCAGTCTCAAGTGAATCAGCAAGGCGAGAAGTTACTTCTTCTTTAATAACAATACGATCGACTACCACTTCAATAGAATGCTTTTTATTTTTTTCTAATACAATGTCTTCTCCTAAATCAAGCATCTCTCCATCAACACGAACACGCACAAAGCCTTGCTTTTTAATGTCCTCCAGGACTTTAACATGGGCACCTTTTCTTCCAGAAACGATTGGTGCCAATACTTGAAGTTTCGTTCTTTCAGGATATTCCATAATACGATCGACCATTTGTTCAATCGTTTGAGAGGTAATTTCGATTCCGTGTGTTGGACAAATCGGCCTCCCTACTCTTGCAAATAAAAGCCGTAAATAATCATAGATTTCCGTTACGGTTCCAACAGTCGAGCGTGGATTTCGACTTGTTGTTTTTTGATCAATAGATATGGCTGGAGACAAGCCTTCAATCGCATCCACATCGGGCTTATCCATCTGTCCTAAAAATTGTCTAGCATAGGCAGATAGTGATTCCACGTATCGACGTTGTCCTTCTGCATAAATCGTATCAAAAGCTAAAGATGATTTTCCTGATCCAGATAAACCGGTTAAGACAACTAATTGATCTCTTGGGATCGTGACATCAATATTTTTTAGATTATGTGCTCTCGCTCCTTGAACGATGATTTTATCTTTTGCCATTAAAACGTCATCCTTCCGCTTTCAATTCTAATAGTGTGTCTCGAAGCTGTGCTGCTCGTTCAAAGTCGAGGGCTTTTGCTGCTTCTTTCATTTCTGTTTCTATTTGTAGGATTAATTTTTCTCTATCAGCTTTTGTTAATTTAGTTGGCTTTGTTGTAGTTACATATTCTTCTGTTTCTTCTGCTGCACGGGTTGCACGAATCACATCCCGAATACCCTTTTGAATCGTTTGCGGTGTAATGCCGTGCTTTTTGTTGTATTCTTCTTGTACCGTACGGCGACGCTTTGTTTCTTCAATCGCTTTTGCCATAGAATCCGTTATTTTGTCAGCATACATAATTACTTGCCCGCGAGCATTACGGGCAGCACGACCAATCGTTTGAATTAGTGAACGTTCTGAACGAAGGAAACCTTCTTTATCTGCATCAAGTATCGTAACTAATGATACTTCAGGGATATCAAGTCCTTCCCTTAAAAGATTAATTCCCACTAGAACATCATATTTTCCAAGCCGCAAATCTCTAATGATTTCGATTCGTTCTAATGTTTTAACCTCTGAATGAAGATACTGAACCTTTATCCCAACTTCCTTTAAATAATCCGTTAAGTCTTCTGACATTTTTTTCGTTAATGTTGTGACGAGTACTCTCTCGTTTCGGGACACTCTATCATTAATTTCACCTAGTAAATCATCTATTTGGCCTTCAATTGGGCGTACATCAATTGTCGGGTCAAGAAGACCGGTAGGACGAATAATTTGTTCGACCATTTCAGGTGTGTGTTCGATCTCATATGGTCCAGGTGTAGCCGATACATAAACAATTTGATGTACATGCTTTTCAAATTCTTCAAATTTTAATGGGCGGTTATCTAAGGCAGATGGCAAGCGGAAACCATGATCAACAAGAACCTGCTTACGCGCTTGGTCACCATTATACATACCGCGAACTTGAGGAAGGGTCACATGCGATTCGTCAACAACAATTAAAAAGTCTTCAGGGAAATAGTCTAGTAGTGTATATGGTGTGGATCCTGAAGGGCGTAGTGTTAAATGACGGGAATAGTTTTCAATACCTGAGCAAAAACCCATTTCCCGCATCATTTCTAAGTCATAATTTGTCCGCTGCTCAAGCCTTTGTGCTTCTAACAATCGATTATTTTCTCGTAGATCCTTTAAACGATCTTCCAATTCTTTTTCAATATTTTGGATGGCTACTCGCATTTTTTCTTCTCTCGTTACGAAGTGGGATGCTGGAAAAATAGCTACATGTTCACGGTCACCGATGATTTCACCTGTTAACGCATCCACTTCACGGATTCGATCAATCTCATCACCAAAGAACTCAACACGGATACAATGCTCATCCTTTGATGCAGGAAAAATTTCAACGACATCTCCTCTTACACGAAAGGTTCCGCGTTGAAAATCAATATCGTTCCTTGCAAACTGAATATCGACCAATTTGCGAAGGAGCTGATTTCTTTCTATTTCCATACCCGTTCTTAATGAAAGCACCATTTCCCGATACTCTTCCGGAGAACCTAGACCGTAAATACAGGAAACACTCGCAATAATAATGACGTCATCTCTTTCAAATAAGGAAGAGGTTGCTGAGTGCCGTAATTTATCGATTTCATCATTTATGCTTGAATCCTTCTCGATAAATGTATCAGTTTGTGGGACATAGGCTTCTGGTTGATAGTAGTCGTAGTAGCTTACAAAATATTCAACTGCGTTATTCGGAAAAAATTCCTTAAACTCACTGTACAGCTGTCCTGCCAATGTTTTATTATGAGCAATGATTAATGTTGGTTTATTCACTTCCTTAATGACATTGGAAATGGTAAATGTTTTCCCCGTTCCTGTTGCACCTAGCAAGGTTTGATATTTTTTTCCGCTGCGAATTCCTTCAACAATTTTTCGAATCGCTCCTGGCTGATCCCCTTGCGGCTGATATTTCGACACTAGCTCAAATTGCTCGTTCAATTGATTTTCCTCCCATCCATTAAAGACTGCTCTATAGTTAGCCTTTTTTCTAAGACCTAGATTACACATTTTATTCATACTTCTTATTTTACCACAAACAGGTGTTTCTTAACCAGAAAAAAGCGAACAAATTTTCGGTTTTAATTAGGGATTGGATCTATTTACGAAAAGCAAAAATCTTTACGAAAACAACCAATAATAAAAAAGAACCTCAAAATTGGTTCTTTTCTTTTTACTATATTCTTTTTTCTAATGTAAATAGCTCTTCCTCTAAAGAATTCATCCGTTGATTCACCATTTTTTGCGCATCATAAATGGCTTGATTATAAAAAATGGGACCTAGTTTTTCCTTTATAAATATAAAATAATTTTCCGCAGCCAGGTCTCCTATTTCTTCATCTCTTTCATTCAGAAAAAAATGTTGGATCTCTCTAATTGCATTTTCTTTCATTTCTTTTGATATTTTCATCTGCTAAAACCCCTTAATGAATAAGAATGGAATAGTCATCAAAACAACCATAATAATCGGTATTACCTGAACGAGCTTAAAGGTTTTGAACGAGATATCCTTCTCAAAAAATGGTATCATTACCGGGGCAAAAAACCAATTGGCGATTCGACTTGCTCTTGACTTTTTTACAGAAAAATCAGGAACCGATATTTCGAATTCGTGTAATGTTTTTTTTAGTAAGGCGTCTTGTTCTTCCTGGTTATTTTTCATCGTCTTTCACCTCTAAGTCTTCTTTTAATCTCTTAAGTGCACGACTCAATCTTGATTTCACGGTTCCTAGCGGAATATTTAAGACCTCTGCTATATCCTTTTGAGTTAAATCATGATAATACATTAAAATAACTACCGCACGCAAGTTTTCCGGCAACGCTTGTAGGGCTGCCCGAACCGTTAATTTTTCCTCTGACGATATAGGCTGAGAAATTGGCTGGGCTAGAAAAGGGAGTAAGGCTTTAAGACGATTTTGACGGTTTATTTTCGTTATCATCGTATTGTAGGCAATTTGAAATAAATAGGTTTTGAATGATCCCTTTTCAGGATTATATTGATGTTTTTTCTTATGAAGCTTTTCAAATGTATCTTGAACAATATCAATGCTGAGCTGTTCATTGTTTGTATAACGATAAATAAAGCAATATAGGGGGTTTTTATAAGCTAAATAAATCGAATCTAGTGCATCAAGCTTTCCTTGTTGAAACTCGATAAATAATTCTTCGCAATTATTTAAACTCATCTGACCACCGCTCTTTAATTCCTTTATAAACAAAAGCAAGTTTTGTAATTAACCAAATAAATGTGAGTAGGCTAAAAACAAAGGTTTGATGAATAAAAAACTGAATAATTGGGCTCGCTATTGTATCCCCTCTTAGTAAAAAGATAAATAATCCTATTATACAAAGAAAGGTGTATATCGCCGATATTAAGATAATTGTATCCCAACGAGTCCAATAAAAGTAAATATCAGTTTTTTTAAAATCAACTTTCCCCCAACGATCTTTTACTACTTTTTTATGCATCGTAGCAACGACACCTGCAAAAGTGGTACCAAGAACTGCCACGACAGCACTACTTATGATCCAGCCGATTGATGTCATAATAAAACCACCTTTCTCCTATTTTACATACTTATACAAATGAAAGGTGGAAAAAGTTCTGATTAATTTATTATTTTACAAACTATCTGATTTTAAAATAAAGAAAAACGCTCATTGCATCTGTAATCATATGCACTAAGCGTTTTTACTTTCAGTATCTTTTGGTTTCTTTTTATTCCGATTGACCATTCTATTTGCATAGTAAAAACCAATGGTTAATGAAGCTGCATCAATGATAAACAATACCCATGTATGAGTATATCCTTTATATACAGAAGCAACGATCAATGCAACCGTTAATACTAATCCAACGATGTGATTATATGTAACCCTGGTGAAAAAAACGACAAGAATTCCAGGCAGAAAGATTGCCGCAATAATTTTATCTAGCATAAACCTCACCTCTAAGAAAAAAATCCTACCTCTATTTTTTTCTAAAACTGAAAAAAATACAAGAGGTAGGAATAAATTTCTTAAGACTCTAAATTTCCTTTAATTCATTTTTTGGTAATCTCATTTAATATACTACGTTTAATAAACATAAATCATACCTAGTCGGCAGTATTTCTTTGAGAAAATATTAAACACTTTTCATTTTCTTAATTAAGTCAAATGCGAAAAAAGCCTTCATTAAATACTTGCTTTTTTCTTCTCTTCTTTAAAGAACATCATAATGATCATTCCTATACAAAGAACAATAACTGCTGAGTAAAACCCGGATGCCATACTGCCCGTAAGATCTGCTAATAGACCTGTAAAGAATGGTGCAATGATTGAGGAAAGCATCCCCATAAAATTATAAAGACTAAACGCTACTCCATAATTTGATTCTTTAACATTCTCAGAGACCGCAGCGATCAGGAGTGGATCTAAAGCAATTTTTCCAAATAATCCATAAACAACTAATGCGACAATTAAAAGTGGAACACTATTTACATAAACCGTTGCCCATAATGCAATCGCTGCTATTGGAATCAGGATATATGCAAATGGTTTCTTCTTTCCCATTTTGTCTGTTAAATAACTGAAAAGTAAAGCACCAGGTATCGCAGCCAATGGTACTAAAGCCGAAATAAAGCCAACCTCACTCCCAGCAAATCCTCGTTCAGTTAATAAATATTTCGGAAGCCATGTTACAACGACAGTGAAACCATAAATAGAGCAAAACAGTACAAAAAAGACCACTAATAAATTACGGTTCTTTAATAATGATAGAACTGATACTTTCTCCTCAGGTTTTGTCGCCTCATTAGTTGCCTCTTTTGGCATAGTTTTTTTATTCTCTTTAACCATTAGTGAAATAACAATACCGACAAGAACCGTGAGCACCCCAAAGATATAAAATGGAATTCTCCAGCTCATTCCCATATCCAATACCAATGTACTGGACAAAATAAACCCTAAAGCAATCCCTAGCCCTGATCCACTATTAATGATTGCACTTCCAACTGTTCTATTTTTAGCTGGGATCGCTTCGGAGGATAAGGCAAATTGTGGACCGTAATAAGTAGCTGAAGCTAGTCCAGCAAGTGCCCTAGCTACTAAAAATCCTGTAAAACCAGCTAATATACCAGAGACACCAGTTAATACTCCATATAAAATAAATCCAATAACAAGCAGCTTTTTCCTGCCGAATTTATCGGCGAACGAGCCAGCAGGAATTTGTGCGATCGTGTATGTTAAAAAGAAAATACTATTTACCAATCCGAGTTGCGAGTTGTTAAGATGATAATCTAAGCCAATATTATCCAAAATAGGGTTTAAAAAGTATTTATTAGCATTAATAAACATCCATCCTAATGAAAATGCAAAAACTACCTTCCACCAATATGGAATTTTAAACTTAGTTTTAACGAAGTCATCTTTTTTTCTTATTGTTTCAGTTGACATGTTTTCCCCCCTCTAGGTGTTTCTCTTTAGGCTTAAATGAATTCGTTCTATATTTTGAAGGAAAAGAAAATAAATTACACTAGCTAAATTAGACAATCTCTCATATATACAATTGTTTGATAAGAACACTATTTCTGGAATTTAGCCATTCTGAATAATATATTGTTCAAAAGGGCTGAATTTATTCAGAGGTTTAGGGGAATGTTGTTTCTAGGTAATTTCTAAATGATGAAAGACCCGAAGTTATACAAATTTTTTACTTTTTTATTGAAAATAAAAGAATCTCATTAACACTTTACTATCAGACATCCCCTAATTACCTATGATACACAGTTAAGTTCTCTAATGTTATGATCTTTTGGCAATCATTTCAATTTCTACATCTGCACCTAATGGAAGTGCTACTACCGCTACACACGTTCTAGCAGGATATGGCTTCGCAAACTGTTTTTCATATACTGCATTCATTTCTTTAAAATAATTCATATCGGTTAAATATACATTCACTTTTACGACATCATCTGGAGTTAGGTTAGCCTCCTTAAACACTTCAAATAAATTGTCAAAGCATTGCTGCGTTTGTTCTCCAATATCATTAGGTTTGACTTCTGTGGAAGCTGTGTTCATGGATGTTTGACCTGAAAAAAATATATATTCTCCCCCATCAATCGCATGTGAATAGGGACCGGATGCAACCGCACCTTTTGCATGAATCGCTTTTCTCATTAACCTTTTCCTCCTTGTTAGAACTAAAAAGGGGCTATCTGAAAAACAAAGAGTCAGATAGCCCCTTTAAATAATTTACTGCGTAATTATTGAACAAATATTATAACGTTACACGTGTACCAGTTTTACCTTCTAATGCGTCTTGAAGCTTGTCCATTGAAGTAATGATGACATTTTTACCGCCTTTTTCCAAGAATAAAATAGCTGCTTCAATTTTCGGACCCATGCTTCCTTTTGGAAAATGACCTTCTTCCATATAGCGAAGTGCTTCATCAATTGTCATTTCTGATAAATTTTGTTGTTCTGGTGTTCCAAAATGAATAGCCACTTGTTCAACACCAGTTAAGATAAATAAATAATCTGCATTAATTTCTGCTGCCAAAAGTGCACTTGCGAAGTCTTTATCGATAACCGCATCTGTTCCC
The DNA here is from genome assembly GCF_050281185.1 of Heyndrickxia sp. NPDC080065. Classification (NCBI taxonomy): domain Bacteria; kingdom Bacillati; phylum Bacillota; class Bacilli; order Caryophanales; family Bacillaceae; genus Heyndrickxia; species Heyndrickxia sp. NPDC080065. Next base: position 122,281 of record NZ_JBNNWS010000016.1, read on the forward strand.
TTAAGAATTCCATTTTCTTCGATAACAGGAATTCCGCCGCCACCTGCCGTAATAACAGTAATTTCTTTGTCAAGTAATGCTTCAATTGCTTTACTCTCAACAATTTGAATTGGTTTTGGTGAAGGAACAACACGTCTGTATCCACGACCACTATCTTCAACATAAGAAATCTTCTCTGTTTCAAGAATTTTGTCTATCTCTTCTTTTGTATAGAATGGTCCAATAGGTTTAGTAGGATTATTAAAAGCAGGGTCATCCTTAGAAACTATTGATTGTGTAATGACTGTTGCAACTGTTTTATTGATATTACGTTCTTTCATCTTATTATTAAATGCTTGTTGAATTAAATAACCTAAATTTCCTTGAGTCTCAGCATCTAAAACGTCGAGAGGATATTCAGGAATTACTGATTTAGCCATTTCTGTTTTAATTAATGAATTACCAACCTGAGGTCCATTTCCGTGGGTAATAACAACTGTATTTCCTTGTTCAATTAATCCAAGAACCGGTTCACAGCTTTCATTAATATTTTTTTGTTGTTCTTCAAGAGTACCCTTTTGCCCTTCTTTGATGATTGCGTTTCCTCCGATGGCTAGTACAATTTTTTTACTCATAAATACATCTCCTTGTATTATCTAAATATTTTATTATTCACAATTTTCAGTCATTATCATCAGGAGAGGTACCCAAAATAGCTACCTCTCTTTTAAAAACTTATTCTGCTTCAATTAATCCTAATTTTACTGCATATGCATCGATTGCTTTTTCGAAGCATGCTAATGGAGCACGTACAGTACCTGCACCGATTTGGCCAACTCCTGCTTCTTTATGGGCAATACCAGTGTTAATAATTGGTTCAATACCAGTTTCAACAACTTTTCTTGCATCGATTCCAAGACAAGAACCTTTGAAATCCCATGTCGGGATAGAGAAGTTAGAGTTATGATCAATACAAATTTCCATCATATCATTACTTGTGTTAACTGCATCGTCCATACCGCCAGCACCTACGAAGCGTGTAACACCAGGAGCAGCGATCATCGCCATTGCACCTACACCGAAAGTTTCAGTGATTGCACTGTCACCCATGTCACGGCAAGCCATGTCTTGATCGTATCCAGTAAAGAATAGACCTTGTGGTGTATTAACAGGTGCAGTAAACCATTGGTCACCCATACCTGCAATACGGACACCGAATTCATAACCGTTACGACACATTGCAGTTACAACTGTACCATGTTGAATTTGTCTTGCTGCATCCATTATCGCTTTACTTGTTGCCATTGCAATATTCAAGAAGAATTGGTCAGTATCCGCTAAGAATTGAATAACATCTTGTTTATCTTTATCAGTTGCATCTGTTTGTAAAATGTATGGAGCGATATCTTTAAGGAAAATAAGAGATCCAGCAATGTTACGTTGGTGGAATTCATCACCCATTGTGATTGCTTTTGCAATCATAACGTTAATATTTAGTCCGTCACCTTTAACTTTAAGTGCTTTAGATAGAGTTGGTCCAAGAATATCTCTAAACCATCCAAGGCGGCTTATTACTTCTTCAGAATATGCACCGAAACGTAGAACTGCACCAATTCCTTCATTCATTGTGCAATATGCGCGATTTCCACCGTCACGATTTTCTACAACAAGGACAGGCATGTTTCCAGATGTGATTCCACCCATTGGACCAACTGCATTAACATGGTGACATGGAATAAATTCTATTTCTCCATTTTTAAGCATTTCAAATGCTTCATCAGCATTAGAAGCCCAGCCTTCAAATAATGTAGCACCTACGCAAGATCCTTGCATTGGACTAGTCATGTTTTCCCATTTAACAGGTGGTCCAGCATGAAGCAAAACTTTTCCGTTTAATTCTTTAATCACTGATTTTGCTGGAACAACATCCATTAAGAATGGTGCGCCTGATACTACTTTATCAATAACCGCTCTATTAGCTTCATCAATAGTTTTATATTGTCCGTACATTTGCTTTCCTCCTAATTTGCTTTTATTTCTTTTTAGCGAAGTACACTTAATACTTTACGTAATCTCTCATTACCACCAGCAGCTGGACGCCAGTCATATTGAACAACTTTACCACCATTTGCTGTAATGGATTCAGTAAATTTCTTTAATCCAACGTTGATTACTCTAGGTTTTTCAGTTAAGAATTGTTCAATTGCTTCAGAAACTGTTACTTCTACTTTTTCAACAGATTCTTTCGCAGGTACCACTTTTTTATCTTTTTCTTCGATTTGCATATCAAGCATAGCTAGAGCTGTGCGGATCGCTTGGTTATTGCTGTCTCTTAAAATGACGCCAGCTTCTTCAAGCTTCGCTGCTTGCTCTTGAATATCTTGTGGATCGATTTCTGTCCCACAAACAGTTGCAACGAAATAGATGTTTTTGCCGTTTGCTTTTGCATTATCTTGAATTTTTTTGATACCAGGGATTAATGCTCCAGCCATATCTTCATGTGAACCGTATCCAAGAACAACATCAAATAGGATAATCGCAGTTGACTCATCTTGTGCTGCTTTTTGGAAGAATTGAATTCTTGTATCAGGGTCGATCATTGGGTGTGGTTTACCTTGAGTGTAAATATCATCACCTAGGTCAGCTACTTCAAATCCGTTTGCTTTTAGTAAGTAACCATCTTCATGATGATCGCTCTTACCTAGACCTAAACCTCTGCTAATAAGAGTTGCCGCTTCATATCCAAGAGTACCACCAGAATAAAGTCCTTTAATTGTTATTTGTTCTGGTTTTAAGTCTACAGCTGGAACTTCAATGTTCGTTGTATAGTAGTTTGGTTTCACTGCATTACCTTTTGCAAGATCAACAGCGATCGCTGCTGTTTCTTCTAATGTATTTGCATAGTAGATATTTCCTTCGTGATCATGTGGCTCTTCGCCAAGGAAAATAGCTACAACTGGTTTAGATACACTTTGAAGTAATTGAACAACCTCATCACGAACTTCTTTTGCAGGTGGCTTAGAAATAAGTGTAATGATTTCTGTTTGTTTGTGTGCTGCTAAACCTTTGATTGCATCTAACATGGTAATCGCACCAATTTTTTCTGAAAGGTCACGACCACCAGTACCGATTGCATGGCTAACACCACCGCCTAAGCGGTCAATTTCTTTTGTAACTTCTTGAATACCTGTACCAGAAGCTCCAACAACACCAATTTTGCCTTGTTTAACAACGTTAGCAAATGCTAATGGAACACCAGATACCATTGCAGTACCACAGTCAGGCCCCATTACAAGTAATCCTTTTTCATGAGCTTTTTCTTTAATACGGCGCTCATCTTCAATTGTTACATTATCACTGAAAATAAGAACGTGCATATCATTGTCGATTGCTTTTTCCGCTTCTTCAGCTGCATATTGACCAGGAGTTGAAATGATCGCTAAATTTGCATTTGGTAATTCTTTAATCGCTTTATTCAATGTATTTACAGTTGCAAAATCTTGCTTACTGCTGCTAATTGCTTGGTTATTTAAATAATTATCTACTTCTTCTAGTAATACTTTTACAGTATCTTCAGAATCTGTATCAACAACAATACACATATCGTTTGCAGCTGCTTTTTCGAGCTCTTCTGTATAAAGACCAGCAGTTTTGAAAATATCTTTATTAGCCGGTGTTCCCATCATAATTTGGACTTTGTTCACGCCGTCCATTGTTGAAATTTTATTTGTGAGAAGCATCAGATTTACTGAATCCTGATATGAATTCTCTTTAATAATCGTTTGAAGCATTATTTCATGCACCTCTTCATCATTATTTATTTTGATAAATCAAATTTTTCCCATAGGAAAAGGGTGGCTACCATAGCAGTCCCCCCTTTATTTTTTCACTTATTTAGCGAAAGGGCTTTTGTGATCATACACATTGTTGTGAACAACATCTGAAATTAAATACTCGTAAATGTGATCAACAATTTCGATGCCGTTCTCCTCATATGCTTTCTCTCTTTCAGCACTTCTTTGTCCAGGATATGAAACCTGTTTAAATCCAGAGGCAGGTTTAATATTATTTAAATCCTTCATCGTTGTTGAAATACCTTCTTGAAATACACCAAGACCCGCAAAGAATTCAGGGTTAATGACAATATGAAGCTGTCCAAGGTTTCGATATTCTGTTAAATCGTGATACATGGATGACACCTTATTTCCAAATGGAAGACCTAATAAGATTCCAGATAATACATCAACCATCATCATCAATCCATATCCTTTAGGTCCTGCAATTGGTAATAAAGCATTTACTTTAAATGGATCTGTGGTAGGCTCCCCGTTACTATCAACTGCCCATGTGTCAGGAATAGGTTCGTTCTTTGAACGAGCATGTAAAACTTTCCCCCACGCTTGGACTGTTGTAGCCATGTCAAAGGTAATATGTTTGCCATCCTTACCAGGAGCGGCAAAAGCAATTGGATTCGTACCGTAATATGGTTCAGCACCACCATAAGGTACAACCATTGGATCGGATTGACATACAGAAAGACCGATCAAATTCTCATTTGCAGCTTGTTGTACAAAATAAGAAAGTGCTCCACTGTGACCGATTCTTTTTACCCCTACAACAGCCACTCCATTTTCTTTTGCCATTTTAATGGCTTCATCCATAGCCAACTTTGCGGCTACATGACCTACTCCATTATCTCCGTCAAAAACAGCTGTACATGGACCTGTTTTTTCAAATTTGAAGTCTGGATGACTATTTAGTCCGCCCTTTGCAATTCTTTCAGCATAATACTCTACTCTCATTGCACCGTGAGAGTGTACTCCACGGGCATCTGCATGGACAAGTACATCAGCTACTCCATTCGCATGATCATTTGAAAGTCCAGCTTTTTCAAGTTTATTGGCAATTAGGTCATGCAATTTTTCCTTAGATAACCTCATATCACATTACCCCCTGTTCAATTAGGAAAAACTTCTTTCTCTCTACGAATTTTATTTATTTTGCAAATGCACCTTTATGGTCATATTGATTGTTATGAACGACATCAGATTTTAAATATTCCATGATATCATCTACAATTTCAATCCCGTTTTTACTATATTCTTCTATTACGACGTCATTATTTTGACCTGGGTAGAGAACTTTAGAAAAACCAGGAGCTGGTTTAATTTGATTAAGGTCATTCATTGATTGAGATATATCATTTTTAAACTCTGTTAATCCGGTAAAGAATTGTGGATTAATGACAATGTGAAGCTGACCTAATTTTCGATACTCTGATAAATTTTCATACATAGACGATACTTTATTTCCAAATGGTAATCCGAGAAGAATGCCAGATAAAACATCTACCATCATCGCTAGTCCATATCCTTTAGGTCCTGAAATTGGTAATAAAGCATTCACACTAAAAGGATCTGTTGTAGGTTCACCATTTTTATCAACTGCCCAAGTATCTGGAATTTGCTCATTTTTTGAGCGAGCATGTAGAATTTTCCCCCATGCTTGTACTGTAGTAGCCATATCTAAATTAAAACTTTCCCCATCATTTCCAGGTGCAGCAAAAGCAATTGGGTTCGTACCATAATATGGTTCTGCCCCGCCAAATGGTACAACCATCGGATCGGATTGGCAAACAGAAAATCCGAGTACATTTTCCTTTGCCGCTTGTTGAGTAAAGTAAGAAATAGCACCACTATGAGAAATATCTCTTACTCCTACAATGGCCACTCCATTTTCCTTTGCCATTGCAATAGCTTCATCCATTGCTAATTTTGCTGCTACATGGCCTGAACCACCGTCACCATGAAAGACACCTGTACAAGGACCAGTTTTTTCAAATTTAAAGTCAGGATTTGTATTAATTCCGCCTTTAGCAATTCTTTCTGCATAATACTCTACACGCATTGCACCATGAGAATGAATTCCTCTTTCATCTGCAAATGTAAGTACATCTGCTGTTAATTCTGCATGATCTTCTTGAAGACCAGCTTTATGAAGTTTATTTTTTATTAAATTGCTTAATTCTTCCTTACTTATTCTCAATCCGAGACACCTCTTTGATTTAATTTTTAAAGGTCCGCATCGCGATTGCAATCTTTTGAGTAAACATATGTTAATGGCTCTCTACCAACTGCGTAGCAAGCTTGATGTACATATGGTCCCATAAAAATGTAATCGCCTTTTTTAACTGGAATCCATTCATTATCAAGATTATACATACCTTCTCCAGATAATAGATATGCACCATGCTCTTGAACATGTGTTTCGATAAATGGATGACACGCAGCAGGATCAAATGAAAGAATATGGAAATTCATATCAAAGTCAAGATCCATAGGTAGTAGATCTTTAATATGAACATTGTGCATATCATCATAATCTCTGTATTCAATATTGTTAGCATGACCAGAAACAACCCATGGCTTGCGGCCTTCTAATGGTTTATGTTTTTGTTTATATAGGAATAAACGAGAATCACCAGCTTCAAGATTTTCTAAGTACATTTTTACTCCAGGAGGGCAATATACATAGCCGCTTTCTTCCAATACGAATTCCTCTTCACCAGCTGTTACTTTTACTTTTCCGCCAAGGATATAAACAAATGATTCTACATCATCTTGTCCACAGAAGCCTTCACTATTTTTTCCACCTTCGTGCATAGTGATAATATAATCAACAAAGCTTGCACCAAGTTTTGGTGATCCTAAAATAGACATTGAACAATTTTCAAAACCAGGAACAACATTGTTTACTAAACCTTCTGGTGCGATTAGTGCATATAATCCGTGCTTAATAATAGATCTGCTTGAAAGTAAGTCTTTTGGATAACCCATAGTTACATTCTCCTTTGTTTTCCTTATTTTGATTCATACTTATTCTTTATATGCTAATTCATAAAGCGAACCAATTAATGCTTTAACACCTTCTGCTAAATCTGCTGGTTCAGTAAACTCAGCAGGGTTATGGCTTATTCCCTTTAAGCTTGGTACAAATAGCATTGCTGTTGGAGCAAAAGGTGCAATAATTTGAGAATCATGGCCCGCACCACTGTGCATTAGCTTATAATTTAAGCCATTTTCTTTACATTGTTTTTCAATTAATTCAACGATGTTTGAATCCATTGGAACAGGATCTGCATCCATCCACATGTCAATCTTAGTTTCTACTTCGTGGTTGTTCGAAATTTCTTTCATTCGTTTCGACATCTTTTCAGTAAACGAAACAAGAGCTTCTTTATCTGTATGGCGAACATCAATAGTGAAAATCGCTTTACCAGGAACAACATTCACAATATTTGGCTGAGCTTCGATTTTTCCAACTGTTGCAACAAGTGGATCGCCTATTTCTTTTGCCATTGTGATAATGTCAAATATCATTTGGCTTGCAGCAAAGACAGCATCTTTTCTGTAACCCATAGGAGTTGTACCAGCATGATTTGCTTCCCCAGTTATTTCAATAGTAAATCGTCTTTGTCCAACAATACTATGAACAACACCAACTGATTTTTTTTCAATTTCTAAGACATTGCCTTGCTCAACATGTATTTCAACAAATGCTTTTATGTCATTTCGAGGTGCTTTATCTTCATCCCTGAAACCAAAACCTGATTCTTTCATTGCTTCAACAAAAGGAACCCCTTCGAAGTCCGAAATGGTTTCTACCTCTTCACGCTTTGCTAGGCCTACAATGTTTTTTGAACCCCAAAATGTATAAGGAAAACGGCTACCTTCTTCTTCCGCCATTGAAACAACTTCAATATTACGTAATGGTTGACCATATGTTTCCTTTAAATACTTAATAGCCAGAATTCCAGCAACAATTCCGTACTGCCCATCGTACTTCCCACCATTCTTTACTGTATCAACATGTGAACCAGTAAGAATAGTCTCAGCTGTATTTTTACCTTTTAAGGTACCAAACAAATTTCCAATTTCATCAAATCGAGCTTCTAACCCTTCATTCTCTATCCAATCTTTCAGAGCATGTTGTGCTTCCACCCATTCTTTGGAATAAAGAAGACGCGAGACGCCACCTTCTGGGTCCTTACCATAGCTCCCCAGCCATTCAAGCCTCGCAGCTGATTCTTCAGCCAGCTTATCCATTTGAGGGACTTTTACGTTAGTTCCGTCAGACATTCTCATTCATCCCTTTCATTATTAGTATCTTTTTTAGAACATCAAAATGTTCGGATTAAAATAAGTATAAATAGTAATACAACTAAATTTTTGTTAGCAACATCAATTTCAATTCCTTTATGAATTAGCAAATTCTTTGGAATTGATGTACTAACTATCCTATAAAATACGTGTTTTTTTGAGTAAACTCTCCCTACCTAAAACACTTAATCCTTCATGTTTCATTGTAAGCGTTAAGACATTGATAGTCTTTATACGATGTGAATAAAGATTATTTGTTATTTTGTACATTATAAACAAATAGAACCCATCAACTTTATTATAAAATAATACTACTAAGTTGATTAACAATTCATAAAGGAAGAGTGTGAACTAAATATGAATAAAACGACAATTATATACAAAAAAACAAGTTATTTTGAATTAAAGGGTGATTTTTATGCTTCCCCACAAAAATTCAGTCCAGTCATTGTTTATATTCATGGTGGAGGTCTTTTTTGGGGATCAAGAAATGATTTAAAAAAAGAACAGATAGAATTTTATCATGATGCAGGTTTTAACATCTTCTCTATTGATTATCGATTAGCACCTGAGTCCAAACTTACTGACATTAAAGAGGATATTATTACGGCTCTTTCCTGGTTAGAAAATGAAGGTACTAAAGAATTCGATTATGATCCTAATAAAATTGCGGTTATCGGAAGTTCTGCAGGCGGGTATCTTGCCTTGCTTTCAGGAACCTTAAATAAAAAGCCTAAAGCCATTGTTTCCTTATATGGTTATGGTGATATTACTGGGGAATGGGCAATTAAACCGAGCCCTCACTATCAAAAAATGACAGCTGTTCCAAAAGAATTGGCTAAAATGCTCGTTTCAAACAATATCATTTCTGAAGGTCCAATAGAAAAACGTTATGCGATATATATGTATGCTAGACAACAAGCGTCATGGATTGAAGATATAAGCGGTCTTAATGCGAGGACAAGCAAAGAAGAGCTTACTCAGTTTTGTCCACTCTATTATCAAAATAACGATTTTCCTCCAACTTTGCTTTTGCATGGAACAAATGACGAAGATGTACCATATGAGCAATCCGTTTTAATGTCTGAGAAAATAAACGAGTCCGGAGGTTCATGTAAGTTAATAACTATACAAAATGGAAAGCATGTATTTGATGAAGAGTGGGAAAATCCGATTGTCCAAGATGCGTTTAAAGAAATCATTACATTTTTAAAAGAAAATTTATAATCTTATATTAGAGGCAGTCTCAAAAGTGAGATTGCTTTTTTATTAAGGCTCTTTTCGTATAAATTGTTGTTTTTAGACTATAAACTTAGTCCGTTGATTTCCGCTACAGACACTTGCTTTCCGCAGGGAGGGATGGGAGCCTCCTCGGCGTTACCTCCTGTGAGGTCTCCCACTTCCCTCTTTTTCCCGCAGGAGTCAAGTGTCCTCCGCTACAATCAACTCAGATTGTTAAAAAAATATTACTAAAAAGCAACAAACTTTACGAAAACAGCCTTTATTAAAAAAAAAAGCGATTAGGTCTTATACACTCTAATCGCTTCATTAATTATTTCTACTTGCTTATGCAATATTCCCTTTTTTTGATTGTGCTTCTTCAACCGTCCCATATCGATCCCATTTAAATAAATTTTCCAGTATTAACGCTAAAAGAATTCCCATCATTAATCCACTACTAAGAAGTGGACGAATAAAGCTTGGAATTGATTCAAAATAGGATGCAGGTAATGTCATGATAATGATTCCTACAAACAAAGGAATAGCTGAACGATAAACATTAAGCGTATTAAATTTAACCTGTTTAAAAAATGTCCATGAAGAATTTAATAGCAATAAATATGATACAAATAAAACCGCACTACCTATGCTTAATGGTAATTTTGAGAAAAAGTGCCCTATTGGAGGGATAAGCCCCATTACTAAAAACATGAATCCCCCTAAAACGAAAGGTATTCTTTTGATTATACCTGTTTGACTAAGAAAGCCGATAGACGACACATAAGGGGAATATGGAACAAGTCCAAATACCCCAGCAATGGCTGTAAATATACCAGTTATGGTAAAAGAAGAACGGTATTGAGACTTAGTTGTTTCCACTTTGTACATGCCTTCAGTACCTTTTAATGCCCCAAATGTATTAGCAGTATTTAGCAAACCTGCAAGAACAGTTGTTATGATAATCCCAATGTTCCATGCAGGTTTCCCTAGTGGGAATAACTCAAGTTTAAATGATGATGTTTGACCAACTGAATTTTCTGTTTTAAAAATAAGTGCATAGGCAACCCAACCAATAATAATACCGATAAGCAATCCATACTTTCTAATAGATGGCGGGGCTTTAATACTAACGATAATGACAATAATGACAATAATAATTGACAATAGGGATACGGATAAATCGATATGTGCACCTTGGGCCTGGTTTCCAAAAGGAATGCCAAGCATCCCTTTTAAGAAGATGCCAATTATTTGACATCCAAATAAAAACATAAATACTCCCATTACAGCAGGATTAAATAATTTTGAAATATGTGGTCCCACTCCAGACACACCAATAATTACGGTTATGATTGCAGAAATGATAATACCTACAGTCAGACTGCCGCCCAACTCGGTTAATGAAATACCTTGGGCAACAGCAGAGTTACAAAGTGTTAGGATAACACCCCACCACAGACCTGACTGCCCTTCCATGATTGCCCTCCTATGCCCAAAAAAAGCTTGCACGATACATGCTAAACCTGTTACAACAAAGGAAAGCTGCAGCAAATTTACAATTTTGCTTGCAGGGAGTCCAAAAGCCGCTCCAACTGTAATAGGAATGACAACAATATTGGTAAAAATAAAAAAGAGCCATTGTAAGCCCGATATCCAATTGTTTGATTTTAGTAATTCTTTTATGATAATCGCCTTCTTTTCATTATTTATAGGCTCTTTTCAATATGTAAAGCCTTTATTCCTAATAAAATACCTAGTAATGTGTCTGTACCAGAAGTATGCCCTATTTGTTTCATTTCTTCGAGGGACTTCAAGAATTCAGAACCTAGTGGATGATCCATGACATTACACATTTGGATGAGGTGTGAATGGAATTTATTTTCTGTTGCATATAATAAATACTCATAGGCGATATGTGTTGTCCTTTTTCTTCCGTACACCAGTAAATATCTTTTCAGTTGTTCTTGAAAAGTTCCCTGTGTTCCATATAGTGAAGAAAGGATGGCACACACACCTGTCAAAACATCGTCCCCACTCGGTGTAAGCCCTAAACCTCTGCCAATCCAATAATTAAATACCGATGCTGGATTAACCGTTTGATCACCTTGAACAAGTTTTACTAAATGATTCATTTCATTTAATAGTTGAAAATCACTGCTTAAAAGTAACTTAGATAATAAAAAATTGACTATACTCTTTTTTTCTTCTGCGGTTTGTGCCAGACCAGGTAGCCAATCCGATTCAAGAAATTTATTGGAAACATAATGGAAATTATCCATTAAATTTGTTTGATTAATTCTGCGTTTAGTAAAAGAATGAGATTTCGATTCAACTTGATTTAATGAGAGAATTATTCCTTCAGTAAAAACGAGCTTTCTAGATAATTTATCCCAACTGACAGATTGTTTATTCCTTATTTGTCCAATCAGTTTTTGTACATCGTTTTGATTTAAACCGATTCCAAATGGGGCTAACCCGTTCTCGAGTGCACCAACATGAACAAGACTTTCACCGAAAACCAAGTTAAAACTGTTAGTAAAAACACTATGGACGCAGCCTTGAGGATTCTTTTCAAGGATTTTATCAATTTCAGTACTTATAAGAGATGCGGTCCATTCCATCCTTTTACCGTTATTACTTTCTTCCAGTGAAATACTCAATCCATTCACCCCTACATCATTTATATAGGCTGTTTTCGTATTCATTGTTAAAATCCTAAAGCCGATTTTAACCTGTTGCTTTTCGTAATTTGTTTTATATCCTAAATTAGACTTAGTTTTGTGGCAACTTTTCTTAAATAGGATATCCATTCTTAAGCCGAATGAGGAACTTTATAAGATTTTCTTTTACAAAAGCAACAAAGTTTAAGAAAAGAGCCTTTATATATTATCAAACCTAAAATGCTTCAATTTACAACTTTCAATTTATTTTTTCCTTTTTTATCTTCGCATCATCACTATTTTAGATACTTTTATGAAAATTGTCATTGTTTAAAGTGACTAAAATACCCCTTGCATTTTAGTCACTTTAAACGTATGATAGTTAGGTAAAAAGAATTAATTATCGCTTAAACTTTTTAATATAGAGGGATATACTATGAAAACCATGAATGATTTATTTATCTTAGAGGGTATGAAAGAAGCAGTTGTTTTAGCAGGTCACAGAGGACTGACTCGAAATGTTCAATCCGTTAATATATCAGATGCACCAGATATAATACAATTTTTAAAAAAAGATCACTTATTGCTTACGACGGGTTATGCATTTAAGGATGACGCCGAAAAGCTCTGTGAATTAATCAACAAGATGCATGCATTAAATTGCTCAGGAATCGTCATAAAAATCAACCGATTTTTAAAGGATTTACCCGCAAGAGTTAAATTGCTTGCAGATGATTTGGCGTTTCCCATTATAGATTTACCTACCAATCATTCACTAGGTGAAATCTCCCGTCATATTTTAAATTATTTAAATGACCATGAAGCAGAACAGCTTTATTATGCGCTCCATGTTCAAAAAGAGTTTTCAGATATGATGATTAAGGGATACAATCTAAATGCTCTTGTGGAGCAGTTAGGTCATTTTTTATTACGCCCCACGATCTTGTTAAATCACCGTGGGGAAAAAATTGCTCAAAGTCATGATTTTCGCAAGGAATCTATGAAAATCATCGAACAAGAAATCATAAGCAAGATAAAAGAGGATTTAGTCACTGCACGAAAAGGGTGCACATTTGTCATGCCGTCAAATGTCGATCAATCCGTCACAACTTTTCCTGTTCAAACGAAACGCCAGGATAATAGTATGTTAGTTATTATCGATTCACTAACCTTGCCGTACCCATCTTCACAGATGGCCATTGAGCAGGCAGGCAATGTTATTTCGTTTACGATGATTAAAGAACAGGCAATTGAAGAAAATTCAAGATTATTAAAAAATAATTTCTTCGCTGATTTAATTGAGATGAGAATCCATTCAGATGAAGAGATTATTAGTCGTGGAAATTATTATGGTCTTAAAGAAGATATGAATAATATTTGTATCATTTGTACGATTGATCCAAAAGGTGAAAATTATGAGACACTCCAATTATATGAAAAAAAGGTTGGCGAACTACATCATAGTATTTACGATAAACTCGAGGATGAAATCATTAATGCGAAGATGGAAGCCACTTTATTTACAAAGGAAAAATACTTTGTTATGATCCTGCAATTTCCCGATGTTTCTGAAGCAGAAATGAAATATGTAACAGAATTTGTAGAAAACGCCCAAAAGCATTTACAAGGTGATTTCTCCATTTCATTTGGAGTCAGCAATCCGGTTCATTCTCTTAAAGATATCCCTGTTGCTTATCATGAAGCTGTTGAAGCAATCATGAACGGATATGATCTAAACATGTCTGGCTTTATTAACTTTTATAGAACGAGAGAACTAGAAGAGTTATTAAAGATAATTCCGAAAAAGGATTTAAAAGCTCTATATGAAAATACATTAAAATCGCTTGCCTATCCAAAGACAAAAGAAGATCAAGAATTAATTAAAACGATCCAGGTTTATCTTGATTGCCAATGTGAAATTTCGGAAACATCAAGAAAATTGTTTATTCATAGGAATACAGTCAAATATCGGATTGAAAAAACAGAAGCTTTGCTAAACTGTTCTTTTCGAGATCCTGCCTATTCCCTCCGTATTCGTGTTGCTTTAATTATCGGATCCATTCTCGAAGATTGCGAATGATTCATAGAATAAGAGGATCAATCTCAGCTTTATTCCTTCTAGGAACAAAAGCGTAAGCGCCGCAGCTCTAGCGTACGGATTTCGTAGTCTTCGACTGAGATAAAGGAAACACGGTGAGGTAGTTCACGAGCCGATGTTGACTTATCGTAGGGAGGAGACGGAGAAATCCGCTAGCCGATAGGCGCTGGAGCTAGACGTAAATCTCGCTCTTCATAAAGTTATCCACAGTGCGAGTATTTTATAATTTCCTAAACGAAAAATAAAAATCCCAAAACTTTTTAAAAGGTTTTGGGATTTTTATATAATACTATATAAATGAAATTACTTCTTATTTTTCCACCATGATCTTTTCATTTTCAAATACTACTTGTCCAGCTACAATCGTTGTCTTTACCTTCCCTTTAAAAGTTTTTCCAACATAAGGTGAATGCTGATGACGATAGAACAAATCTTCTTTCTTAAGCTCAAAGCTTTCATTCAAATTAATAATGGTTAAATCAGCATCATAACCAGCTGCAATGGTTCCTTTATTATCAAGTCCAAATAATTTCGCTGGGTTGGTAGATGTTAATTCGACTATTTTTTCTAAAGGAAGGTTTCGTTTAAAGTACCCTTCAGTCAACATAATATTTAATGTTGATTGAGCTCCAGATATTCCTCCCCAGCCTTCGAAGAAATTACCTTTAATCTCTTTCATTGATGCGGGTGCTGGTGAATGATCAGATCCAATGACATTTATTTCACCATTTGCCACTGCATTCCATAAATTCTCAACCTCTTCTTCATCTCTTAATGGCGGGCAGCATTTTGCCAATCCGCCTTTTTCTTCCAAGTCTTTTACGGTTAATGATAAATAATGAGGGCATGTTTCTACAGTTACATCTACACCTCTTTGTTGTGCCTCTCTAATAACTTCAATGACTTTTCGGCTGCTTGCATGGACAATATGAAGCTTACATCCTGTTGCCTCAGCATAAGAAATAATTCTTCTGACAGCTTCAATTTCTGATATAATCGGTCTCGATTCAACGAAATCTCTTGCCGATGTCTTGCCTTGACTTTGCTTTTCTTTGGCAAGTTGATCACAAATAACCGTACTTTCAGCATGCACAGCTAATAGTGAACCTATTGAAGCTATCTCTTTCATCCCTTTATAAAGGGTTTCGTCATCAGCACTATCAAAATCAGCAATCCCACTCGGCGACATAAAAGCTTTAAAACCGATTACACCATTTTCATGTAAATCTTTTAAGTCACCAATATTTTGAGGGACAAGACCACCCCAGAAACGTGGGTTAACAATAGACTTTTCATTTGCAGCTATACGCTTTAATTCTAAATTTTCTTTATTAATTGTTGGCGGTGTACTATTCAACGGCATATCGAAGAATGTAGTAACCCCACCT
The DNA here is from genome assembly GCF_050281185.1 of Heyndrickxia sp. NPDC080065. Taxonomy (NCBI): domain Bacteria; kingdom Bacillati; phylum Bacillota; class Bacilli; order Caryophanales; family Bacillaceae; genus Heyndrickxia; species Heyndrickxia sp. NPDC080065. The sequence goes on from NZ_JBNNWS010000016.1 coordinate 137,786, forward strand.
GCGGCCAAGCTTCGGCTGCCCGTTTCAAGTCCTTCCCATTCCGTTCTTCCAGGTTCATTAAAATGGACATGTGAATCAATTAAACCGGGAAGGACATGAAGTCCTTCCGCATTAATTTCTCGACTGGCAGCTGCTTCAATTGATTTGCCAACTGATACTTCTTTTATCTTTCCATCCTTAATAGCGATATCTCCTTGGACAATTGCTTCCGGCGTTACAATTTTTCCATTTTTTATGATTAAATCGAATGTAGCCATATGCCATTCCTCCCCACACTTTTTTGCCAATTTAAATAAATTTGGCAACATGCTTTATGTCTTAGATGAAATTATTTTGCTGTCATAAGCTTTCCAATAGGAGTTCCAACAATTCCTTTTTCCAAATCGAAAACTACGTGCCCACGAACGATCGTTTTTGTTACTCGGCAGTCGATTTTTCTACCTTCGTAGGCACTGTGTTTATTTTTATAGTAAAGGTCTTCTCTTTTTACAGTATAAGACTGGTTAGGGTCTACTAATATAATATCTGCATCTTTAGAAACAGCAATTTCACCTTTATTCGGCAAGTTGAAACGTTCAGATGGATGTGTTGCAATCAGATCAACGAATTTATGAACAGGTAGTCCACGTTGTTTTACAGCCAAATCAAACATAAGATCTACATTGTTTTGTGCCCCGCTAATACCGCCCCATGCTTCGAAAATATTGCCTTGTTTCAAATCTTCTGTACATGGTGAATGATCAGAAGTTAGCCAATCAATATTTCCATTTAAGAGTTCTTCCCAAAGCTTCGCTTGATCTTTTGCTTTTCTTAATGGTGGTTGACATTTTGCTCTTGGTCCAATTTCTTCTACTTGTTCTGCACTCATAGCAAAATAGTGAGGACAGGATTCAACGGTCACATCTACACCTTCACCTCGTGCTTTTAAAATTGCCTGAATCGCTTCTGATGTACTAATATGCACTAAATGCAATTTACAACCAGTCTCTTTTGCAAAGAGAAGGGCACGTTGCACAGCTTCGACTTCAGTAAAAATTGGACGTGAATCAACATAATCCATTGCAGTTATTCTGCCTTCACGAACCATTTCCTCTGCAAGTTTCTTTGTTACAGATGGATTTTCAGCATGAATGCAAAGCAATTGGTCCAATTCAGCTAATTTTTGCATTCCTTTATATAGTGTATAATCATCCACATTTGTAAAGTCTCCTGGAATATCACTAGTAATGTCAGATAAAAAGCATTTAAAAGCAAGTACGCCTGCTTCATCTAGCTCTTTTAATTTATCCAAATTATCTGGTACAAGTCCGCCATAAAAACCATAATCAACATAGTTTTGTGTTTTCGCTGCTTCTAGTTTAAGATCCAAAGCTTCTTTGTTGATTGTAGCAGGAAGTGCATTAAGCGGCATTTCTACATAGCTTGTTGTCCCACCGGCAGCTAGTGCTTTCGATCCTGTTTCAAACCCTTCCCATTCGGTACGCCCTGGTTCACTAATATGAACATGTGTATCGATCATTCCAGGCATAACATATTGACCGCTCGCATTAATGATCTCTTTGGCATCCTCAATTATTTCCTCTGCAATACAGGAAATTTTTTCATTGCTTATTCCAATATCTACTTTACGAACTCCATCACGAAATACAACATTGCCGCCTTTAATAATTAAATCGTATATCATTTTTTAATCCCCTTCCAATAATAAGCATTATTATAATTTCTTGTCGTTTAGGAAATTATAAAATATTCGCACTGTGGATAACTTTATGAAGAGCGAGGTTTACGTCTAGCTCCAGCGCCTATCGGCTAGCGGATTTCTCCGTCTCCTCCCTACGATAAGTCAACATCGGCTCGTGAACTACCTCACCGTGTTTCCTTTATCTCAGTCGAAGACTACGAAATCCGTACGCCGATGAGCAAGGCGCTTGCGCTTTTGTTCTGGCATTTAGCTTTCTGTTTATACATTTTAGAAGAGAGCCTTTTTTGAAAAAAGATTGCATTGTCGTGATGAGAAAAAACCTTCACTACAATGCAATCTTCTACTTATAGATTTGATATCATCACAAATTATTAATTATTTCTCAAAAATGGTTCCTTTTTTGAAACTAGAATTTTTAAATGTAAATTTCATTAAAAGTATATATGCAATACCTGCTACAACAGCGCCGACTATCCATGCTAAATCTACTTCAATAAAAGCAGCTGCTGCACCGATAAGCATCGCAATTAACGCACATGGATTATATCCCGCAAATTGACCGTCAGCTTTATATAGCTCTGCAACATTTACTTTTTGTTTTCTCAAAATATAATATTCCACTAATAATATGGAAACAACTGGTCCTAAAAATGCGGAATAGATAAGAACGAATAAATTAAGTCCTTCTGCTGACGAATCCTTTACAAGCACCCAAGGGAATGAACATAATGCAAGTAATCCAGTAATGATTACTGCAGGCTTGTACTTCAATTTTGTAAGCAATGTAATTACATATGCCGGTGGAATAATATTAGCAACCATATTTGTTGCTATAACACCAATTACAATGAATATTGAAACAAAAACAGTAATATATGAATTATCTACAATGACTGCTAATGCCTTTGCAGGATTAGTTATTCCTGTTGCTGAAGCAAGCATTGCACCGATTGTTAGCACGAAACCGTACGCTACAAAAATAGAGAAGAAGTATAAAGATCCGCGTTTTCCATTACTAATTCCCGTTTTAAGCTCTCTTGAATAGTCCGCTGCACTTAAGAAGATCGCTGCATAATTTCCTAAGAACACCATAATAAACCCAAAGAATGGTAACCCCCATGTACCTTTCGTATGAACCCAAGTATCTACAATCGCCTCTTTATGAGATGTTAAAAGAATACCAAATACATAAATAAGGGCAAGCATAATAATAATAGAAGCGAGTGATTCTACCCATTTAATGGCATGGAAACCAAACAGTGAAAGCACAATTTGGAATAGAACTAGTACGATAAAGCAAACAGCTACATTATCAAAACTTTTTCCCGAAAAAATCTTTACAATTTCATTTAGAGCAGTTGCTCCTATCCAGCTTTGAATACCATACCAAACGATAGCTGGTATCCCGCGCAATAGTGACGAAATAACAGTACCTTTCACACCGAAAGACATTCTAAGCTGAGCTACATACGGGATACCCGTTTTGTATCCAAGCCTGTCATTTAAAGCGAAAATACCTGAAATAATTGCGATCGCAATTATTCCTGCGACTAATGTTTGAAAAATATTTAAGGTTGCAACTCCTGCTACAACTAAACTGGCTCCAAGCGTCATATTACCTAAGTTAACGCCGTCTCCAATCCACATGAACATATAGGAAATTGGCCCTACCGTTCGTTCCTTTTCAGTTTTCGGATATAGTGATTCATCTACACCCGGAGCATGTTCGATCTGGGTCTCTGTATTTTCAATATTTTGTACAGACATTATATCCCCCACTCCTTTTTAATAATTTGGCACAATTACCATAAATGCACTGGTTCAGGTACTAAATCTTACCTTTAAATAAAGTTAAGATGTTATGCCCTTGAAATCGATAATCGTTTTCATTTACCAATGCTTATTTTTGAATAAACGTCTTCGCCATCTCTTTCTTAAATTACTTCCTCAAATAATAGCCCCTTTTTAAATGTATTATAACCACATCTATTAATTAAAAACGAAAGTCTATACTAAATTTGTTTTTCATTTACAAGAATAAAAAGATGTATTATTCGAAAACGTTTTCAGCAATATCTATTATACCTACTACATTCTAAAAGGTCGTTATTGCATTTAAACAAAAAAATAATATAATGTTAGCTACGATGCATAAACCATTTTTCACTTTTATGCAATTTGAACAAATCATTGTTCGATTTATCAATAATGTAAAAAAGAATCAAAAAAATCACCCTTTAAGTAGATAGTTTCTTCTTAATGGGTGATTTTTCATTATATTAATATCTCTGTTTTTAATGTTGTTTTCGTTTTTCTATCATTAGTGTTAGGCTAATTAATGTGACTAAAACAGTCGCTCCCATATCTGATAGAATAGCAATCCAAAGCGTTAACCATCCAGGAATAGTTAGAAGTAAAGCAATCAATTTTAAACCTAATGCTAATGAGAGATTTAATTTAATAATTTGATTTACCCGTTTCGAAATTTTAATCGCAGTTGGAAGTTTTCCAAGATGGTCCTGCATTAAAACGATATCGGCGGTCTCAATCGCACTATCTGTTCCTTTCCCCATCGCAATACCTAAATCAGCGGTAGCTAAGGCAGGGGCATCATTAATACCATCGCCGACCATTGCTACTTTCCCTTTTTTAGTTAGTTCCTTTACCTTTTTCACCTTTTCATCTGGTAAAAGATTTGCATAGAAATTTGTTAATCCGATTTTAGCAGCAACCTTTTCTGCTGTTTTTATATGATCACCAGTTAGCATGACAGTTTGTTTTATTCCAGCATCGTATAATTCGTCCATAATATGCTTGCTTTCTTTTCTAATTTCATCGGTAATGCCCATTAAACCGAGAATCTTTTCATCGTTAGCCACTGTCACTAATGTATATCCTTGACCTTTTAAATGTTCGATTTCTTCTTTTATCTTGTTGGTAATAAGTGCTGTAGGTATACCTTTCTCATTCCCAACGAAATAACGTTCCCCATTTACGGTCGCATAAATACCTTGACCAGATATTGTTTCTACTTCCATTGCTTCAGTAATTGAAATCGATAATTCATCGATTTTTCTCATCACTGCTTTTGCAAGTGGGTGGGTCGACGATTTTTCAACAGATCCGGCAACTTGTAAAAATCGGTCATCATATACTTTCATCACTTCTACAAAAGGCTCACCTTTCGTAAGTGTTCCCGTTTTATCAAAGGCAATTGTATCGATTTTTCCTAATTGCTCTAAAAAGACACCGCCTTTAATTAAAATTCCATTTCGAGCATTACGTGTAATCCCAGATACAATGGCAATCGGTGAAGATAAAATTAATGCACATGGACATCCAACAATTAAAACGGCTAAACCTTGATAAAACCATTTCCCCCACTCTCCGCCAACAATAATAGGCGGAAGAATCATAACAATGATTGCTATTAAAATAATAATCGGAGTGTAATATTTTGCAAAATGATTGATAAACTGTTCAGTTGGTGTTTTTGTTTCCTGAGCTTCTTCAACAAGATGCAATATTTTTGCTAAAGAAGAGTCCTCATAGGATTTCGTAATGGTAATTTTTAAAATCCCTTCATTATTAATACTTCCGCCAAAGACTGTTTCATTTATCGCTTTTTCTACGGGCATGGACTCACCTGTAATGGCTGCTTCATTCACCGAACTTTTTCCATCAATAACGGTGCCATCAGAAGGAATTTTTTCTCCTGGTTTCACTAGAACAATATCTCCGGCTTTTAATGATTCGATTGAAACCACTCGTTCAATTCCATTATCGATAAGAGTAGCTTCTTTTGGAGCAATCTTCAGCAAGGCTTCCATAGATTTCCTTGCTTTTTCCATTCCTATTCCTTCAAGATATTCATTTATACCAAATAAAATAGCTACAAGGGTGCCTTCTTTCCATTCACCAATGCAAAATGCACCAATTAACGCGATAGTCATAAGGGTGTCAATATTAAATTTGAATTTGAATAAATTTTTAATCCCTTTAATAAACGTTTGATATCCACTTAATCCAGCAGCGATCAAATAGATCATTATCGCCGCATTCATACTCCATTTACCTGTGAGCATGGCAATGAAAAAGAGTACTGTAGATGTTATTATTAATATTTTCAATTGACGATTGGAATGAGCATGTTCATGACTATGATCGTGTGAATCATGTGAAGCCTTGACGATCGAAGCACCATCTCCAGCTAAAATCCGTTCGACTTTCTGGATAGAAATTTGCTCATGAACAACTAATTTACTTGAATTGTATAAAATTTTCGCATCTTCTCCATGATCAAGCTTCCTAATTTCTTCTTCCATTTCCCTTGCACAATTTGCACAAGAAAGGCCTTGTAATTTATATTCAGCCACTTTTATTCCCCCTTAAATTGATTAGAGGTACCTCCCAGTGTTCTACCTGAAAATTTTAATGATGTCTCGCATGGTTGATGGTTTGTTCCAGTATATTCATGACATGGTCATCGTCGTGCGAATAAAATAATGTTGTCCCTTCCCTTCTATATTTAACTAAACGTAAATTTTTTAAAAAGCGGAGCTGATGTGATACGGTCGATTGTAGAAGTGAAAGCTTTTCAGCAATTTCATTTACGGAATGCTCTTTCTCAGAAAGTAGATGTAAAATTCGAATACGCGTAGGTTCCGATAGTGCTTTAAATGTTTGAGAAACAATAAATAATGTTTCTTCATCTAGGTCATCATGTTCAAAACGTAATGATTTATTAGTATCCTCTGTCATAACATTCACTCCTATCATATTATATGATATATATGTACATATGTTCATGTTTACATTTTTATTTTATAAAAAATAAAATTACATTGTCAAGTTTTTTAGAAAATTAAAAACAGGCGATTCATTCGCCTGTTCAGACTGTAGACAAACTCGATAAAAATCGAGTTTGCCTACAGTCTTTTTTGTTTTAAAATATAAATAGAAATAATACTTGGGGTGATGAAGA